>JBCCIS010000049.1 GCA_039028155.1 Pseudomonadota bacterium | reverse complement strand
GCTGGCGCCGGGCACGCTGAATGTCTTCAAGGGCAAGAACACCGCGCACCGGGTGACACCGGTCGAAGGCGATCGCGATCGCATCATCGCTGTCTTCTCCTATTACGAGGACGCCGGTGTCATGTTCAGCGAGGCCGAACGCATCGGCTTCTACGGCAGGGCGGGTTGAGCGCCATGGCCGAGGTCTTCAAGGATCCGCGCAAGGCGACCTATCTGAACGAAGAGGGCGCTGACAAGCCGCTCAAGAGCCCACTGCCCGCCTCGACACTGGAAGCCGCCCGTGCCTATCGCCTTGGCCGGTTGCGCGGTCAGCTCGCGCGTCACGATTGCGCGGCGATCCTGCTCTATGACCCCGTCAACATTCACTATGCGCTCGATGTCACGAACATGCAGCTTTGGGCGCTGCACAACGCCGTGCGCTACGCGCTGGTCTTTGCCGATGGCCCTGCCGTGCTGTTCGAGTTCAAGGATGCCGAACACCTGAGCGATGATGTCGCGGCGGTTGATGAGGTGCGCCGGGCGACGTCGTGGATCTATATGGCGGCGGGCGACCGCAGCGACGAACGGCTGAAACACTGGGCCGGCGAGGTCGATAACCTCATGCGCGCCCATGGCGGCGGCAACCGGCGCCTGGCGATTGACAAGATCGAGCCGCCCGGCCTGAAGGCGCTGGAGGACCTCGGCTACACCTATGTCGAGGGGCAGGAGCTGACCGAACGCGCGCGCGCGATCAAAAGCGCCGACGAGATCGACCTGATGCGATGGACGGTCCGTGTCTGCGAAGCCGGCATGGCGCGCATGTATGAGGTGTCCGAGCCCGGGCGCACGGAACAGGAGATCTGGGCCGAGCTGCACCACGAGAACGCGCGCTCCGGCGGTGGCTGGCTGGAGACCCGGCTGTTGCTGGCCGGTCCGCACACCAACCCCTGGTACGCCGAGTGCTCAGACTATGTCTGCCGGGAAGGCGACATGATCAGCTTCGACACCGATATGATCGGGCCCTATGGCTATTGCGCCGATCTCTCGCGCTCATGGACCTGCGGCCACGTCGCGATGACCAACCGCCAGCGCGAGCTCTACCTGACCGCGCGCGAGCAGATCGACCATAACCTGACGCTGGTCAAAGCCGGTGTCTCGTTCGCCGAGTTCAATGAGAAGTCCTGGCGTATTCCTGAGAAACACCAGCCCTACCGTTATTCGCTCGCCATCCACGGTGTTGGCATGGCTGACGAGTGGCCGGTGGTGTTGCTGCATCCCGACTTCGAGCACGGCTATGACGGCCACTTCGAGGAGAACATGACGGTCTGCGTCGAAAGCCTGATCGGCGAGGAAGGCAGCGAGTGCATCAAACTGGAGACCCAGGTCCTGGTGACCAACACCGGCGCAGAACGGCTGGATAGTTTTCCCTGGGAAGACGTCTAGCGCGTCAGGTCACGACGCGCCGAAGGTATCGGGATAGAACTGCGCCAGGACGATGAGCCAGACGAAGAGCGTGGCGGTTGATGCGAGCGTGCCCACCGATACGGTTTCAGCCGCCAGTTCCTTCTTGTGGTCGTATTGGCTGGCCAGCACGAAGATCGTCTTTGCCGTCGGGACGGCGGCGCAAATGACGGCGGCGACCGAGAGGAAGGGATCGAGGTTGAGCAGCAGAACCAGGAAAAGCACGAGGGCTGGGATGACGATCAGCTTGACGGCCGAGAGCAGCAGGATCGCCGCCGCACCCGTCCTCAGGCTCTGCAGCCGGATTGACATACCGACCGCGAACAGGGCGCAAGGGGTCACGGAGTCGCCCAGCAGTGACAGGTACTCGGCCGCCATGACCGGTACCGGCAAGCCCACGGCCGCATAAAGAACACCCAGCAACACGGCGAGCACCAGCGGGTTCAAGAGGGCATGGCGCACATGCGGCCAGATCGAGTCCTCTCCGGCGTCATCGCCGCGCCGGGTTCGTTCGATCAACAGCACGCCGACCAGGATCATCGCCACCATGATCACGCAGGCCATGGCCGCCGGCAGAACGGCTTTGTGCCCGAAGGTGGATTTGAGGATCGGCAGGGCGACAAAGGCCGTGTTCGCGCAGGCGCCGATAAGTGCCAGGATCACCGCATCGCCGGTCGACACTTTGCGCCAGACTTTGGTGAGCACCAGGATCAGCACGAAGAAGAAGAACGTGCCGCCGCCATAGCTCAGAAGAAAACCAGGATCGAAAAGCCGGGCCAGCGACTCCTGGGCAATCACCAGGAACAAGAGGGCGGGCAGGCCGATGTTGTAGGCGAACTGGATAAGGATATCGCCGACCGTCTCTGGCAGGAGCTTGAAGTGCGAGACGACAAAGCCGGTCAGGATGATGGCGAAGATAGGCAGCAGAAGATTGAGGAAGTCCAACGGCTAGGCTCCAGCGGCGGAGCCGTCGGTGGTCGCGGCGTGGTTCACGGCCCAGTCTAAGCGCGCTGTCATGAGGCCTCGGCGAGATCCGCGCACATGGGGGCAAGCTTCATCGGGTGATCGCGCCGCTTCTTCCTCTCGTAACACATCAGCATACTACGTTCTCCCGCTGGGACGATCGACTTGAAAAGCCAGAACGCCTGCGCCAAATCAAGTCCACCAAGATCCCCTAAGGGACAAACCGAGTTGAAACAGGGAGCAACGTTCATGAATGATCTGACGCCGAAGCGTCGTATGACGGCCAAAGATTTCCCGCAGGAACTGCTGGAACTCTACGACTACTACGCCCACGGAAAGATCACGAAGCGCGAGTTTCTTGATGGCGCCGCGAAATTCACGTTGGTTGGTATGTCAGCGACCTTTCTGTTGAGCCAGCTCTCGCCGAACTACGCTTTGGCCCAGCAAGTCGCTCCCGACGATCCGGACATTGTGACCAGTCGCATCACCTATCCGTCGCCGAACGGCCATGGCGAGGTCAATGCCTACCTGGTTCGCCCCGCGGGCCCAGACGAAAAACTGCCGGCGGTTCTGGTGATCCACGAAAATCGCGGTCTCAACCCGTATATCGAGGATGTCACTCGGCGCCTTGGCAAGGCGGGCTTCATGGCGATGGCGCCCGACGGGCTGAGCTCACTCGGCGGCTACCCCGGCAACGACGACGAGGGTCGCGAAATGCAGGCCACGGTCGATCCCGAAAAGCTGATGAACGACATGTTCGCCGGCTTTGAGTACCTGCTCAACCGTGAGGATTGCACCGGCAAGGTGGGCGCCGTCGGCTTCTGCTACGGCGGCGCCGTGGTCAATGCGCTGGCGGTCGCCTATCCGGAACTGGCGGCCGGCGTGCCATTCTATGGCCGGCAACCAGACCCTGCCGACGTCGCGGCCATCGAAGCGCCGCTGCTGATTCAAAACGCTGGCCTCGACGATCGTATAAACGAAGGCTGGCCGGCCTATGAGGAAGCCTTGAAGGCGCATGGCAAGACCTACGAAGCCTACATGTACCCGGACGTCAATCACGGTTTCCATAACGATACGACACCGCGCTACGACGAGGCCGCGGCCAAACTGGCCGAGGAACGCACGATCGCCTTCTTCAAGAAGTACCTGATGTAGTTTTTTATGGACTCGGGCGTTGGGCGTCCCGGAAATGTAAGAAAGGGAGCCGCTGGATCGGTCAGGGGGTGGCCGCCACGGTGACGGTTAGTGTCGCGTCGTAGCCGGCCGCGTTTGCTTGCTGAAGCGACAAGCCCCCCTCGGCGGTGTCGACAACAATTGTCGAGTTGCTGTTTCCAACGCCCCCACAAGTCGGCGTCGTAGATGCCAGGGTCACAAGGGGCATCGCCGTGTCATAGGGAATGGCGGTGCCGCCGGTCTCACTCAGCTGATCGTTCCACTTGACCGTAAAGCCAATATCGCCGGGCGCCTCGCCATTGGTCAGCTTGTAGTCGCCGGTGTCGGAGATAACAGTCACCTGGTAGCCGCTGCCACCTTGCGACCAGACGCATAGGTCGACCGTGCCCTGTTCGTCCGTGGCGTTGCTCGACGCGCCCGTACTGACTGCGCTGACTTCCCTGACGCTGACCCGTTCGGGAATGATGATGGAGATCGTGGTGTTTTGGCTTTGTGGGGACTCACCGGTATCAGCAATGGCTGCAGCGGTTGCCATCGCCAAGAGAGTGGCGGCGAGACCGACCGTCACCACTGCGTTGCTCGTTCTCGATCCGCTGTCCATCGCTCAACGTGCTCCCTCGGCGCACGGCGGATCTGTCAATCGACACTCAAACCTCGGTCTTGGGCCGTAAGAGGCATGCACCTAGTACGAACTGCATCTCGGGCAGACCGTGACGTATCCGCCAAGGGTCAAGTGTAGTGGATCGTCGGACGTTGCGTTCATCTCAATCGGATGATTTCCACACCTTCGGGCTAACTCTCTGGCATAGGAAAGGGTGATGCGGACGCGGGTCGCCATCCGGCATGCTCATCGGTGCGTGAGTCTGCTCTGACTATGTTGACTCGTCGTCGGCCGTCATCTCGCCGGGGTTCTCGACACCGGGCGTCGCCCACGTGGCGTTGAAGTCGCCGGTCGCGCCATAGGTGCTCCAGACCTTGAAGCCCATGATTGAGCGTTCGTGTTCGCTCAAATCATCGGCGACGTCGGGCCTCAGACCATAGGTGAAGTTCAGCAGCTGTCGCATGAAGGGCGCGCACCAGTGGGTCGTGATGCCCATGCGCGGTGTTGTGCCGGTGTTCAGGCTCGCCGCGTGCCAGGTGCGGCCTTCCCAGACCACCAGGCTGCCGGCCGGCGCTTCGGCGAAGACGCAGTCGTAGGCCGTATCCGGCGCGGGATGGTTACCGGAAAGGTGGCTCTTGGGCACCAGGCGGGTCGCACCGTTTTCGCGTGTGAAATCGGTGATTGCCCACATGGCGTTGGTCACGACCGGCGCGTTGATCGCCCAAGTCGCGGGTTCGGGGCCACCGAATGGCTGATTGGCACGGCTGATGTCGCTGACTCGGCTGTGATGCTCACCGGGCATGGCGGGCTGGGGCATGAACCATTGGTCGGTGTGCAGCGCCATCTCCTTGTTGCCCGGCCAGGTGATGTGGGCGGAAAACTCGGAAAGGATGGCATCGTCGCCCAAGACAGACCGCACAAGGCCGAGACACCCATCGTTGTTGATCAGCGCGCGAAACACCGGCCCCTTGTTGGGCAGCATGGTGACCCACTGATTGACGTCGTCATCGGGTTCGACCGCGGAGTTGCTGACATTGACCTGACGTTCACGCTCGGCAGTCGCCTGGTCCAGCAGCCGGTCGCGGATTGCCTTCGTGGTCGCCTCATCCAGGGCGCCTTCAAGGATCCCATAGCCGGCGTGAGCGATATCAGCTTTGGCCTGCACGATATCGCGGGTCGGGACGGGGACGTCGTTGGGTCGTGTCGCCATCATGACAAGCCAAGCATAGGACGACTTTTGGATGAAAAACAGGCCCGGCCTGCATGTGGATAGACCGGGCATGACGGCGGCAATGCCATCGCCTTATGATGCGCCATGCTGGTTCAGCAATTGCTTTTAGGGTCGGCCATGGTGGCGCTTTGCGTCGCCATCCATATCGCCGCCATGATCATTCTGCTTGGCATATTGAAACGCCATGCCGGCGCATGGCTGAAGTCGAGCTATTACGTCGGCGCGACGAGCACCATGGTCGTGATCGTGTTGGGGCTTCTGGCCGCCCACACCGTCGAGATCTGGCTGTGGGCCGCTCTCTACATTTATCTCGGCGAGTTCCCCAACATGACGGACTCGCTTTACTTCTCGACCGTGACGTTCACGACATTGGGCTACGGCGACATCGTGCTGACCGAACGCTGGCAACTCTTGAGCAGCCTGGAGGCCGCCGGCGGCATTCTGCTGTTCGGACTGTCAACCGGCCTGGCTGTTGCCGCGGTGTCGCGCATCATGGTCGCTCACGAGGTGCCGCAAAACGACAAGCAGCACGGCTAGCGTGGATCGTGGTCAAGAGGCGTCCGACAATCAGGTCGACGCCCACTGGATCCGCTCTAGCTCGGCGGCGTCAGGTGTAGGCCAGGCTGCAGAATGAACATGCCCTGTTTCGTCCACGACTGAGAGCCGTCCGTTTCACGGGACAGGTCCGTCACGGCCTTGACCAGGCCGGGTTCCTCGGTCGGAAGGTAACTCTTCGAGATCACTTCGCGCCGCGCCGCGTGAGACCACCGCGAGTGGATCGTCTGATTGGACGCATCGATCCACCAGTTGCCGAGCTCAACCGGTCGCTTTTCGATCTTCAGAACACCTCTTCCCTGGGGGTGGAACGCCAGGACGTAGGCCTCGTCGTCATGCAGCACGCCATAGATCGTGTTGCCGGTGACGAAGTCGTGCATATCGTTTGCGGTCATCGGCGGTTTGTTGCCGTCGAAACCAAAGTCCTTATAGCGATTGCCGATGACCGCCCGGGCCTTTTCCATGGTCATTGCGGTATCGCCGGCGATCGCGCGGTGCGGTACGGCAAGACCCGTCAGGACGGCGATTGCCGATACCAGCATACAGCGACGATCAAGGCGCGGGCCCGGGTGGCCGTGCGTGTCTTGTGTCATTGCCAATCAATTCCTCCTAGTTAGTCGTTTGCCTCCAGCGCCAAGCCCGGAACGAGGATGAACATCTTCCAGTGTGCCTTTGGCAACGGCGTTGTCACGCCCGTGTGCTTGAACACGGCCGGCTCGGACGTCGCATAGTAGCGGGCCGTGATCACCCTGCCGCCAGCCGATTTCTCCCATTGGGAGGATATCGTGTCGTCATCCTCGCCAATCCACCACGTGCCCGTTTCAAGCGGTCTGCCGGCGATCTTCATCAGACCCTTTCCGCCCTCGCCAAACGAAATCACATAGGGGTCATTCTGGTATGGCGCGCCATAGATGGTGTTGCCGTCGGCCATTGTGCGCAGTTCCGACGCAGCGAGCGGCCGGTCTTCGTCACCCAACGGGTAGATGTTGTAGAGGTCGTCGATCATCGTCTGCGCTTCCTGCTCCGGCATCTCGATGCCATCGAAACGCGCCCCAGTGGGCACGCCAAGTCCGGCGAGTGTGGAGATCGCGGCAACCAGCAGGTTGTCGCGGTCGGATTTGGAGTTCGCTGTCATCGTCACCTCCCATAGTAGCCTCGCTCTGGCGTCGATTCGCGAGTGGGCAACGCCTGGCATTTCGAAGACTAAAGGTAATGCCTGAGCCTGGTACTTCTACGCCAGCAACTTTTTCAAGGCCTGCTTGTCGATCTTGCCGATGGGCAGCCGCGGCAATTCGGCGTGGATGTCGAAGATCTTTGGAACCTTGTAATTGGCCAGACGATCGCGGCACCAGGCGCGAAGATCGTCCTCGCTCGCGCTGTGGCCGGGCAACAGTTCAATGAAAGCGTGGCCGACTTCACCAAATGCCTCGTCGGGCACGCCCAAGACCGCGACAAGGCCGGTGGCCGGATGGCTTTCCAACGCGATCTCGACCTCGCGCGGATAGATGTTGAAGCCGCCGGAGATGAACATTTCCTTCAGCCGCCCGACAATCTCCAGATTGCCGTCTAATCCGACCTTGACGATATCACCGGTCCGGAACCAGCCGTCCGCCGTATAGGCCTCGGCGGTCGCCTCGGGATTGCCGAAATAGCCGGCGAAGAGCCAGTCGCCGCGCGCCTGGATTTCACCCTCCGCGCCCGGCGCCGCGACATTGCCCTCGCCGTCGGCCACGCGGATTTCATAACCGGCATGGGGCCGGCCAATGGTGGCGCTGAGCACGTCCAGGGGCGTGTCGAGATCGGAATAGGTGGCGTAGAGACCGAGCTCAGTCATGCCAAAGGCGGTGCATAGATGGCCGGGCAGACTGTTGAGGCGCTCAACCAGATCCTTCGCCATCGGCGCGCCGCCCCAGATGGTATAGGCAAGGCTGGAGAGGTCGCGCCGTTCGAGGTCGTCGTGGTGGGCCATCATGTGAAACTGGACCGGTGAGCCCAGCAGAAAGTTGATCGACTCCTGTTCGATCAGGCGCAGCAGGTCGCCGGCCTCGAACCTGTCCTGGAACACCAGCGTACCGCCGGCATAAAGACCGAAGACGCCGACCATGCCGGTGCCGGCGATGTGGTTGACCGGCATCATGTGCAGGATGCGCAGACGACTGCTGGGCCAATGCTCCAGCTCGGTCTTGGCGCCGGTCAAGAGCGCGCGGTGGCGCACCATAGCGCCTTTCGGCTGGCCCGTGGTACCGGAGGTAAAGATGATGATCGCGGTATCGTCCGGTTGCACCGCGTTCCGCCGGCAATCCAGGTCGTCGTCTGAAACGCCGCCGCCTGCCGCGAGAAACGTATCGGCATCGTCCAGCATGATCATGTTCTCGACGCCGGGTGCCACACCTTTTATGGCGTTCAGTTCCTCGCTGTAGTCACGGCCATGGATGCTGCGAAAGGCGATGATGACCTTTGGGCCGGCGAGGTCCGTCACGTGCTGGAACTCCGGCAACTGATAGCGTGGGTGATAGCCGAGCCAGATCGCGCCGATATCGGTGACGGCGAGCATCAGTGTCAGCCACTCAATGCACGGCGCCGTCAGCATGGCGACGCGGTCGCCGGGCTCGATGCCGGCCGCCATCAACGCTTTTGACCATCGGGTCACGTCGGCGTGGAGTTCGCCGAACGAAACGCGGCGACTATCGTGCACGCACGCCTCGCCATCAGGCGTCTGCGCGGCGTGGTGGGCGAGGCAGGCGCCGATTCGGCTGGCGTCGGTGGGAAGCGATGTCATGGTCTCGGACGTGTGGCGGCGGTGTCGTGACGTTAGGTTGATGGCCTATAGTCGGCGAGAGCGCCGACCGAGGAAAGGGCCATGTCACTCAACCGTATTGCGATCATCTCCGTGCCCGTGTCTGACCAGGCTGCGGCCAGGGACTTCTACGCCGACATCCTCGGCTTCGACATCATCCGTGACAACCCGATGGGTCCAGACCGGCGCTGGGTCCAGGTCGGCCCGAAGGGCGCGGAGACAAGCCTGACGCTCGTCAACTGGCCCGACGGGATGCCGGCGGGATCAATGCGCGGCCTTGTCATGACCTCCGACGACATCGAGGCCGACCGCGACGCCCTTGCCGCCAAGGGTGTCGACATTACCGAGGTTGGCGACACACCCTGGGGTCGCTTTGCGATGTTCAGCGACCCCGACGGTAACGGCTGGGTCCTGCAGGAAGCGCGCGACGACGATTAGGGCTTTGTCGACTGAGATGGCAACGCCGGCCCGCTCCCCCTCCCGGCCACCCATGACAGTATCCTTGGGGTGGCCGGGAGGGGAGTGGGCCGGCACGGTTCTGCAGACAAGCGATACTCTAGCGCGCGTCTTCACTTTCCAGGCGCCCCCAAAGGGCCTGGATTTCGTCCTTGAACCGCAAGGCCTCGTCCCAGCGGTCCGACAGTTCGTGGCCGTCGGCGCCGGTGATGGCATAGGGCGGCGGCCCCAGCTCGCACAGGAAGTTCATGATGGCGTCGGGTCCCTTGCGGGCGCGCCAGTAGCGAAAACCCTGTTCCCACCAGGACCAGAACAGCTCGACCCAGGGTTTATGGCGCGGAAAGGCGGGCTGGATCTGCACCTGCTCGCGCGTCGCGATGCGGCCCTGCAGGCCGACGCAGCGTTGCAGGCAGCGGTCGATCTGTGTGGCGTGAAAGTCGTCGGGCGGCACTTCGAACTCGCGGGCGACGACGAAGTGGGAGAGGTCGCAGACAAGTTCCATTTCCGGCACCAGCTCCATGACCTGGATGGTGTAGAGCATGTCGGTGGTGAGCGTCAGCCGGTGGGTTTCGAAATGCGCCTCGATGCCAGACGAAGCGGCGAGGTCGAGCGCGCCGCGCACAAAAGCTGCGCCTTCCTCCGGCGTAAACGGAAAGGTTACCGCGTTGATCGCGACGAAGCGCGCGCCCAGTTCGCCCGCCATGTCATAGACCGGCTTCAGGTCCTCGACCGTGCGCGGGAAGGCGACGATAAGGCATCCAAGGCCGAACTCCCTGAACAGCGGCTGGGCCTCTTCGACGGTTGGAATGTCGCTTGCCGCCATGTCGATCGAGAGCCCGTCATAACCGGCCTCCGCGATCATGCGGAACTTCTCCGGCAGTGACCATTCCTTGCCGTCCGGCGCGCGCCGCTCCATCGCCCACAAGGACTGAAACACCTCCAATTGTTGCGCCACGCGACACCTCCGGGGAAAACCAAGTGCCTGAGGTTAGGGTGCCGAACGATCCCGTCAACCGGCTTGCGCAACAGGGCAGGCCTTGCCAAGCTCCGTTGGATTCTGATGGGTGATGCGTGATGGGTTACGATCTGGACAGCGAGACGGTCGAGGCGTTCCGCCGCGATGGGGCGGCGCCGCTTTATGGCCTGTTCACCGATTGGGTTGACACGATGCGGCAGGGCATCGAGGCCAACATGGCGCAGCCCAGCCCGATCGCGCGCATTTATGACGACGACGACGGCCGCCGTTTCTTCGGTGACTACTGCAGCTGGGATCGCATCCCCGAGTACCGTGAGTTCCTGTTCGGCTCCGACGCGTCCGGTGTCGCGGCCGCGCTGATGGGCTCGACCACGGCGCGCCTGTTCCACGAGCATGTCCTGGTGAAGGAGCCGGGAACATCGATCGCGACGCCGTGGCATCAGGACCAGCCCTATTATTGCGTCGATGGCGCGATGACGTGCAGCCTGTGGCTGGTGCTGGACCCGGTGCCGCGCGAGACGACGCTAGAATTCGTGGGCGGCTCGCACGCCTGGGGCCGGTTCTTCGCGCCCGAACGCTTCAACAAGACGCCGCTTTACGAGACCGCCACCTATGAGGCGTTGCCTGACATCGATGGCCATCGCGATGACTACACCATTCTTGGATGGGCGCTGGAGCCGGGCGATGCGGTCGCTTTCTCGTTCCGCACGCTGCATGGCGCACCGCCCAACCGCTCGCTCGAGACGCGCCGGCGCGCCTTCTCGTCGCGCTGGGTCGGTGACGACGCGACCTTTGCCGAACGGCCCGGCATGACGTCACCGCCGTTTCCTGATGTGACGCTGAAACAAGGCGATCCGATGGACGCGCCGGAGTTCCCTCTCGTCTGGCCAAAGGCATCGTGAACGCCGACGCCGATATCACGTTCTGGTTCGACGTTCACAGCCCCTGGTGTTACCTGGCGAGCCAGCGCATCGGCGATCTGGCCCGGCGCACCGGCTCACGTCTTGAGTGGCGGCCACTGCATCTGGCTAACCTGATGACCATGATCGATGGCATGCAGCCGCTCAATCAAAGTCCGGCACGCGTCGCGTGGTACGAACAGGATCTGAAAGACCACGCCGCGCTCTATGGTCTGCCCCTCAGGCCTCATCCCAACTATCCATTGCGGCCGTCGCGGGCGCTGCGTGCGTGTGTGTATGCTGCCGAACAGGGTGTGGCCGAGCCGTTCGTCAGCGCGGTGATGGCGGGCTACTGGTCGCAAGCGATGGATATCTCGGATTTCGCCGCGCTGCAGGCCGTCGCCGACACGGTCGGCTTGGGGCCTCGGCCGATTGCCGAAATCGCCGAGGACCCCGACTACAAGGCCGCGGTCGAGGCCAACACGAGAACGGCGGTCGACGATGGTTTGTTCGGGGTGCCGGGTTTTGTCGCCGGCGGCAAACTTTTCTTCGGCACTGACCGGATGGACCTGTTGGAGCGCCACGTCACCGGCGGTTCAGGCGGCTGAGCGGTTGCGTTCGCCATAGATGATCCATAGGCCACCGCCGATGATCAGTGCGATGCCGCCGAACGTCACGAGGTCCGGCAGCTCGTCATAGAACACCAGTCCGAAGAGGGCAGCCCAGACCAATGCCGTGTACTCGAACGGGGCGACGACGGAGGCCTGCGCATGCCGGTAGGCGGCGATGATCAGGAAGTGCGCGGTGCCGGCGACCAGACCGCACAGGGCAAGCAGCAGCATGTGATCGGTCGACGGTGACACCCACGCACTGGGCACGGCAGCCACGAAGGGGGCAGCGCCGAAGAAGAACATGATGCCTGTAAAGAAGGCCGTTGCTGCCGGTGGATCGGTGGCCCCTAGCCGGCGTGCCAGAAGCGACGCGCTGGCATAGGCGAGCGCGGCGCCGAGTGGAAACAGCGCGTCCGGGTGAAACGTGTCGGGATGCGGCTGGACGATGATCAAGACGCCGACAAAGCCGACGATAACGCCGAACCAGCGGTTCAGCGAGACCCGCTCGCCGAGCACCAGTGGCGACAGGGCGGCAACAAAAATGGGCGCTGAAAAGGTCAACGCCACGGCGGTCGCCAGCGGCATGACGGCAATCGCCTCCAGAAACAGGGCATAGGAGACAACGATCAGGCCGCCGCGCACGATCTGTGCGACCGGACGCCGCGTCTTCAAACTCGACCACGCACGCTGTACATGAAGGATGACCAGAACGGGGATCAGCCCGAAGACGCTTCGGATGGTGATGATCTCCATGGTCGGCAGGTCCGCGCGCACGCCCTTGATGATGGCGTCCGAAGACGACAACAGAAAAACCGCCGCCGCGATACAGGCGATGCCGAGCAAGGGTCCCGTCAGGCCCTTAGACGCATGGTTGGCGGACGACAATGATCGGGGACTCCCGAAACACGGAGGCAGGTGGCCGAAGTGTAGAGGCTCGGTGCCGGACGTGCGACCATGAAGTGTCGTGCCTCTTGGCGCGACGTCAGAGTGGTTCAATGACCGGAGGTGTCATGTCGTTTGAAGACATGAAAACGGATGAGTTTCGGCGCCAGGCCCATGACCTGGTCGATTGGATGGCCGACTACCTGGCCGGTGTCGGCGATTATCCGGTTCGCGCCCAGGTGTCGCCGGGCGCCATTGCCGATCAGTTGCCGGTCTCACCCCCCGAGACCGGCGAGGCGATGGCGGCGATCCTCCAGGACTTCCACGACATCGTCATGCCCGGCATGACGCACTGGCAGCACCCCAGCTTCTTCGCCTACTTTCCGGCGAACGCCAGTCCGCCCTCGGTGCTGGCCGAAATGTTGACGGCGACACTCGCCGCCCAATGCATGCTGTGGCAGACATCGCCCGCGGCGACGGAAATGGAAACACGCGTCCTCGACTGGCTGCGCCAACTGCTGGGCCTGCCCGATGGTCTGGTCGGCGTCATTCAGTCGACGGCGTCCGACGCCACGCTCGCTGCTTTGTTGATGGCGCGTGAGCGCGCGACCGGCGATAGGGCCAACGACATCGGCCTGGCTGTGTTGGGTGCGGACGGCGTGCGGCTGAGTGTTTACGTCTCCGAAGAAGCCCACTCGTCGATCGAGAAGGGCGCCAAGATCGCCGGCTACGGCCGGGCGGCTGTGCGTAAGATCGCGGCCGACGAGAACTTCGCCATGCGCCCGGAGGCGTTAGAGGAAGCGATCGCCGCCGACCGCGCCGCCGGTGTTACGCCGGCCTGTGTCGTGGCGACCCTGGGCACGACCGGCACGGGCGGTGTCGATCCGCTGCCGGCGAGCGCCGCGATCTGCCGCCGTGAAGATTTGTTTTTCCACGTGGACGCGGCTTGGGCCGGATCGGCTCTGGTGTTGGACGAGCACCGTTGGATGATCGAGGGCATCGAGGCGGTCGACAGTATCTCGATGAATCCGCACAAGTGGCTTCTCACCAACTTCGACTGCGCGGCCCATTGGGTGCGTGATCCCGAGGCCTTGCAGCGTACCTTTGCGATCAACCCATCCTACCTGACCTCGGCGGAAACTGGTGAGGTCATCGACTATCGCGATTGGGGCGTGCCGCTGGGCCGCCGCTTTCGCGCACTGAAGCTGTGGTTCGTGCTGCGCTACTATGGCGCTGAGGGCCTTAAGGCGATGATCACCGACCACATCGCCTGGACCGAAGAGCTTGCCGATGCAGTCGCGGCGCATCCGGACTTCGAGATCACGTCGGCGCGCTCCCTGGCGCTCGTCTCGTTCCGCTACAGACCACGCGCCTTCACCGGCCGGTCGGGTGAGGACGCGGCGCTCGATGCGCTGAACGAGCGCTTGCTGCAAACCCTGAACGATTCGGGGGCGCTCTATTTGACTCAGAACAAGGTGCGCGGCCGCTACGTCATCCGCTTCTCGGTCGGCGCACGCACGACGACCCGCGATCATGTCATGCGGGCCTGGGAGGTTATCCAGACGACCGCGGAGTCTCTATCGACCGACGGGTGACACACCCCACGTCAGTCGCGCGTCTGCACCAGAAGCCCGATCTCGTCATCGTCCAGGACGACTGTATCCAACGGCGCCAATTCGTCGTCGCGGATCATGCCTTCGATCTTTTCCGCATACGCCGTGCCCTCCTCGGAATAGTGGACGAGGGTCGCAGCGAGCGTCAGGCCATCCAGCACTTCGCCCTTGGCGCGTTGATCGGCGCGCTTTTCGCGCAGCGCTTGATAGGCGTGTTGGCTGTTCAGATTCAGCATGTAGGCCTCGACTGAGTCGATAAGCTGATCGAAGCTAGCGACGCGGCTGGTTGAGTCCTCGGCCTGGATGCCGTCATCGCTCCAGGTCCACTGACCGAACAGCGCGTTTCCGTCCAACGCGAAACGCGACTGACCCCAGCCGCTCTCCACGGCTGCCTGCGCCACGGCGAGCGAGGGCGGCACCGTGTCGACGCGCGGCAGCAAGGCCTGCACCAATGCGGCGCCGTCCTTGCCATCCGTGTCGACGCCGTATTGTGACGCAAGCTCCTTGAGCCACGCCTGGTCATCATCGTCCAGCGAACCGCCGCCCGACAGCGTATCGTTCAGCGCCACCAGGCGCTTGCGGTCGTCCATGATGTTGCGGTTGGACAAGAGCACGAGCGGCAGGACAGTGCGAATGAAACCATCCTTCTTCTTGTCGACATCGGTCACGTCAGCCCAATCGGCGGGAATCTCGATGACATTGATGCGCGGTGCGTCGGGGTCGCTCCTGCCCAGCACGGCGAGAATGTAGTCCTCGGACTGATAGAGATCGAGCAGACCGTCGGTACCGTTGACGTCGACCGATTCCCATCTGGACGTTTCCTGCTCAAAGATGACCACAACGGCCAGGACAACGATGAGGGCGGCGGCAATGATCGCCAACATGGTCCAGCGCCTGAGTCGGTTTTCTCCGTTTGACATGGTTTGCGCGCCCTATCTCAACGGGTTTGGATGATCAGCCCCGTGCCGCCGCTGTCGAGGACGGCATGGTCAAGCTCTGCCAGCTGATTACCGCGAATGATGCTGTCGACCTTGGCGGGGTAGACGGCACCTTCCTGCGAATAGTGTACCAGCGTGGTGGCCAATGTCAGGCCGTCGGGGATATCGCCCTGGGCGCGTTGGGCGGCGCGGATGCGCCGAAAGTCGCCATAGGCGCCCTGGCTGTTCAGGTTCAGCATATAGGCTTCGACCGACTCAAGAAGGTTCCTGAAGGTGGCGACGCGGTGGGTCGTATCAGCCCCCGCTTCCAGGGGGCGCATGCCCTCGCCATCCCAGGTCCACTGGCCGAACAGCGCGTTGCCCTCAAGCGCGAAGCGGGAACCGCCCCAGCCGCTTTCGATGGCGGCCTGGGCAAGCGCCATCGACGGCGGCACGATGTCGACACGGGTCAACAAGGACGCGATCAACGCATCGGGCGTCTCGTCGGCATTCACATCCAATCGGTAGTGTTCGGCCAGGTCGTGCAGCCAGTCGAGATCGCTGCCGCTGAGCGTACCGCTGTCGGCATAGGCGGCTTTGAGCGCCTCCACGCGTGCGCGATCCTCGACAATGCTCCGGTTGGCCAGCAACACCAGCGGCAGGACCGTCTGAAAGAAACCGCGCTTCTTCTCATCCGTCGACGCGATGCTGTCCCAATCGTCCGGCATGGCGAGCACATCGATGCGTGGCACCGGGCTGCCGATCTGGCGGATCGGCTGCAAGCTGTAGTCCATGGACTCGTAGAGCGCCAGAAGCCGGCTGGCGCTCGGCACGGTCACGTGACGCCAGCGAGACGTCGTTGCCAG
The DNA here is from genome assembly GCA_039028155.1 of Pseudomonadota bacterium. Lineage (NCBI taxonomy): Bacteria > Pseudomonadati > Pseudomonadota > Pseudomonadota bacterium. The sequence continues at coordinate 23,363 of JBCCIS010000049.1, read as the reverse complement.
AACGATGACAATTGCGGCAATGACGAGGACACCGGTGGCGGCGATAAGCACACGCTGCACACGTCGGTCGGCCAGATAGGACCTGATCGGCATCATTGGCTATAAGGTGTGCCCCGATTGTTGGCGGTATTTTACCGTCTCCTCCCAGATCGGTGCAAATTAGTGGTAGAGGTGCCGTCCGTGGCTCAAACCGCGCTGTATCCGGCCATTGAGGCCTACGAATCCGGCATGCTGCCGTTGGATGATCTCCACACCATGGCGTGGGACCAGGCCGGCAATCCCGATGGCATGCCCGTTGTCTACGTTCATGGTGGGCCGGGAGCACCGACATCGCCGGATGTCAGGCGCCTGTTCGATCCCGATCACTATCGCATCGTGCTGTTCCATCAGCGTGGTGTCGGCCGGTCGACGCCACGTGCGGAAATCAAGCACAACACGACCTGGCACCTGGTCGCCGACATGGAACGGCTGCGCGAACACTTGCAGATCGAACGCTGGCATGTCGCCGGCGGATCGTGGGGCAGCACGCTTTCCCTGGCCTATGCCCAGAGCCATCCCAAGAGCTGCATCAGCCTGATGCTGCGCGGCATCTTCCTGTGCCGCGACCTCGATATCGACTGGTTCCTGCATGGCATGGGTCGTTTCTTTCCCGAGAGCGAGCGGGACTTCCTGGCGGCGATCCCCGAAGCCGAACGCAGCGATCTCCTCGGCGCGTATCACCGGCGCCTGCTCGACCCGGACCCGGCGATCCATAATGCGGCGGCCCATGCATGGTCCCGTTACGAGGGATCGTGCGTGACATTGTTGCCCAATCCCGGACTGGTCGACGACTTTGGCGGCGAGGCCAAGGCGCTAAGCCTGGCACGCTTGGAATGCCATTACTTCGTGAACGGGGGGTGGTTGGAACCAAACCAATTGTTGCGCGATGTCGATCGGCTCCGCGCGATCCCCGGCGCGATTGTCCAGGGCCGTTATGACGTCGTCTGTCCGCCTTCGGGCGCCGACGCGCTGGCCAGGGCCTGGCCCGAAGCTCGCTATCTCGTCGTCTCCGACGCAGGCCACGCGGTCAGCGAACCCGGTATCGCGCGGGCCCTGGTCGAGGTCGCCGACGCCTACCGTTCGCTGCGCTAGACCGGTGTTTCTTGCGCCGGGGTTCCTGATTCCGGTTTCCCGTGCTTAGAATATGCCCACGTCGCGCCCGCAGCAGGTGTATTGAGCGGGCGATCGCACAAAGAAGTGACTCAATCAAAAAGGGAGGTTCTGTAATGGGTTCGTTGGGAAGAAAACTCCTCGGCGCCATGGCCGGCGTCGCGCTCGCCATCGGTCTTGCGACCGGTGCCGAGGCGCAGAGTGTACCGGAATCCGATGAGCCGATCGTTATCGGTATCAACGAGTGGACCGGTCAGCACATTTCAGCGCACATCGCCGGCCAGATCCTTGAGCGTATGGGCTACAAGGTAGAATACGTGACCGCGGCGGTGTTGCCGATGGCGAACGCCATCGCCGACGGCCAGATCCATCTGGGCATGGAGTTGTGGGACAACAATCTGGGAGAGTACTTCCCCAGCAAGCTCGACGACGGCAGCGTCGCCGACGTCGGCGATCTGGGTCTCGACGCGCGCGAGGGCTGGCTCTACCCCAAGCATGTTGAAGAGCTTTGTCCCGGTCTGCCCGATTGGGATGCGTTCCTGGGCTGCTCCGATCTGTTCGCGACGCCCGAGACGCTGCCCGATGGTCGCCTGGTTTCCTATCCGGCTGACTGGAGCAACCGCTCCGAGCAGATCATCGAGGGCACCGGCATTCCGTTTGTCGCCATTCCCGCCGGCAGCGAAGGCGCACTGGTGGCCGAGCTGAACAGCGCGGTCGAGCGTCAGTCACCGTTGGTCATGATGTTCTGGGCGCCTCACTGGGTCCTCTTTGCCCATGACTACGGTTGGGTTGAGATGCCCGAGGATGTTGTCAACGAGTACAGCCTGCAAAAGCCGCGCGTCTTCAAGTCGGCCTGGCCCGGCATGGAAGAGAAGTGGCCGGCAGCCTGGCGTTTCGTCAACACCTACCACCTGAACAACCAGATTCAGGAGGAGCTGATGGGCCGCATCGACAATGACGGCGAGGATCTGGAGGTCGTCATCAGCGAGTGGGTTGATGGCAACCAAGACTACTGGCAGCCGTTTGTCGACGAGGCGATGGCCGGCGGTTCCTGACCGCGGGTTTGCTACAAGGATCACGGGCCGGGCGGAGACGCCCGGCCCGTTTTCGTTAGATCGCCGTTAGGCGTCGTTAAGTTCCAGTGTCGTCGTGTTCTTCAGTTCGCTCAGCACGATACTGGAGCGCACGTTGCGCACATGGGGCAGCGGCATGATGTCGTTCATCAGTAGATCGGAGAAGCTCGCGAGGTCGCGGCTGACGATCTTGATCAAGAAGTCCGCATCGCCCGTCGTCGAGTAACACTCCAACACCGCCGGCAGTTTTAGCATCGCCTGATGGAAGTCGTGTGCCGTGTCCTTGGTCTGCACGTCCAACGAGACGCTGGTAAAGGCCATTAGACCGAGCCCCAGGGCGGCCGGTTCCAGCAGCGCGGCATAGCGGCGGATCACGCCGGTTTCCTCCAGACGTTTCAGCCGTCGGGTGATTTGGGATGACGACAGGTGAACCTCGTCCGCCATCGCGACGCTCGACATCCGCGCGTTGGCCTGGAGCGCGTTCAGGATAGCGACATCGAAGGGGTCCAGGTCGATGACTTGCACGAAATCACCCTAAAACACATGAAGCATGCAAGATCATTGCACAGAAGTTAACTTACGTCCAAGACATCACAAGGACTTCGCGTGTTCATGCGCCCATATTGGTCGGGACAGGGATAACTGGACGGCGCCTTCCGCGCCGAAGGGAGTGATGGGAGCATGACCCAAGCAGCGCTAAGTCACGCGGTTTCGTCGTTCGATCTGTTTCAGGATCGGCTCAAGACGGAGCTCTTCAGTCATCCGGTAATCACCGACAATCGTTACTGCGCGTGGTTCGCCGGCGCCGCTTTGAGCCAGGACGACGTCGTCGATTTCACGCGACAGTTTTCCGTATTCTCCAATCAGTTTCTGATCGCCCAGACCCAGCGCGTCATCAACGCCGCCAATGTGGAGGAGATGCGCGCCGCCAAGGAGATCCTGGCCAACGAGCTGGGCGTCGTGTTCCGCGCCCGCAAGAACGCTAAGCAGGACGCGACCGGCGACGACGTCGATCCTGATATCGTCGGCATCGAAGGTACGGTCGACGGCGGCACCTTCCGTTTCCGCGCCGCCCACTATGAGTGGCTGCTGCACTTTGCCGCACCGCTGGGTCTCGGCTTTGGCGATCTCGGCCGGCGTTCGCTCGGCACGCCGGCAACGCTGGCGTTCTGTGACGAGTTGATCAGGCTTTATGGTAGTGACGATTTTTCTGTCTCCGCCGGCGCCGGTTTCGCGGTCGAGAACTGGGCGGCTGCCGGATTCTGGAAACAACTGATCGATGGACTGGAGAGTTTTAGCGCCAGTTCGGGCCTCGACCTCAACCTCGGTTTCTTCCGTTGGCATGACAAGATCGAGGACCAGCACGCTGCCCACACGATGGCCGAACTGAAGGACCTCTATTTCGGTCCGCTCGACTTCGACGAAGAGAGTTTCATTGCTGCCGGCCGTCAGATGCTGGACGGCGTCCAGGTGTTCTGGAACGGTCTCGACGAGACCCGCAAGCAGCGGAGGTTGTCATGAGCCAATCTCTGAGCGTTGACGGGCTGGCCGGCCGTATCTCGGCAGAAAACCCGATGGGAACGGACGGTTTCGAGTTCGTCGAATACGCCGCCCTCGACACACGCGAGCTCGCCAAGCTCTTCGAAATGCTGGGCTTTCGCGCCATCGCGCGCCATCGCTCGAAGAACGTCACCCTGTGGCGCCAGGGCGACATCAACTTCATCGTCAATGCGGAGCCCGACAGCTTTGCGCAGTCCTTTGCCCGCGTGCACGGCCCCAGCGCCTGCGCCATGGCGCTTCGCGTGGCCGATGCGGGCAAGGCCTATCAGCGCGCGATCGACTTGGGCGCACGCGGCGTAACCTCGCGCATTGGCCCGATGGAGCTCAACATCCCGGCGATCGAGGGCATTGGCGGCAGCCTGATCTATCTGGTCGACCGCTACGGTTTGAAGGGTTCGATCTATGACATCGACTTCGTGCCGATCGACGGTGCGTCGCTCGATCCGGTGTGGGCGCCCAAGGGCGTCGGTCTCGCGGGCGTCGATCATCTGACGCACAACGTGCATCGCGGCCGCATGGACGATTGGGCCGGGTTCTATGAGCGGCTCTTCAACTTCCGCGAAGTCCGCTTCTTCGACATCGAGGGCAAGCTGACCGGGCTCAAGTCAAAAGCGATGGCCAGCCCGTGCGGCAAGATCCGCATCCCGATCAACGAGAGCGCCGACGACAAGAGCCAGATCGAGGAATACCTCAAGGCCTATCGCGGCGAGGGCATCCAGCACATCGCACTTTCCACCGACGATATCGTTTCGACGGTGAGGGCGCTCGAGGCCGACGGTACCGACTTCATGGCGCCGCCGCCGGCGACCTATTACGCCATGACCGAGGAACGTCTGCCGGGCCACGAGGAGGATGTCGAGGCCCTGGCGCGACATGGTATCCTGATCGACGGCTCGCCCGGTGGCGGCCTGTTGCTGCAGATCTTTACCAAGACGGTGATTGGACCGATCTTCTTCGAGATCATTCAGCGCAAGGGCGATGAAGGTTTTGGCGAGGGTAACTTCCGCGCGCTCTTTGAATCCATCGAACGCGACCAGGTCGAGCGGGGTGTGCTGACCAGTTAGAGCATTTTGTTGTTTTCCCTCGCCCCTTGAGGGAGAGGGATACGCAGGCTTGGGCGCGTGAGCGTCCTAGCCGGAGTAGGGTGAGGGGTTCTTGCGTCGGAAACGGCGATGCTGGCTATTCACGCGCGCTGTCGCGCGCGGGCCCCTCACCCCGGCCCTCTCCCTCGCTGGGGAGAGGGTGCATTGCGGCTCCGGTGGCGCGTTATCGCGACGGCCGTCACGATGGCGTCATCGAAGGTCCGCGTTGCCCCACGATTTCTCAACAGGGCCTATGCCGCCCTGACGCGCGCCTTCTCCGCCAGTTCGCCCATCAGCATTGGGCGGTGACGCTTGAAGACGGTGGCGAGCGCGTCGGTCGCACTTCGGACCGCCGGTTCGCGCAGGACGTCGCGGTGAATCAAGAGATGCAGTTTGTCGGTCAGTTCCGGGATGGGCTCGGTGACCCGCACGAGGTCACGGTCGGCATCGCCGGTGACACAGGGCAGGACACCCAGACCGATACCGGAACGGATGGCGGCGTGCGCCGAACTGATCTCGGTCACCTGCACCAGCGGCGCGCTCTCCGAACGCTCGTCCAGCCAATGTTTGGCGCCGGGGAAGAACAGACGATCCTCCGCGAAACCGATCCAGGCGCAGTCGCTGAACATGGCGTCGGACTGTGCCGCCGCGTTGCGCGCGACATAGTCGTGGGTGGCGTAGACCGCATAGGCCAAATCCGCGATGCGGCGCGCGACCAGGCTGGCACCGTCGGGCAAACAGGCGCGGATCAGGAGGTCAGCCTCGCGCCGCGACAGGCTGACATCCGCATGGTTGGTGATCAGTTCGAAGGAGAGGCCGGGCGCGATCTCGCAAAGCTCGGTCATGCGTTCGCCCAGGAAGAAACACAGGGTCTCCAGAGCCGAGATCCTGACCGTGCCGGTGGCCGCTTCGGGCAGCGACGGGGCCTGGCGTTCGACCGCCTCGGCGGCAACCGCCATCTCGGCGACCAGCGGGATCAGGCGCTCGCCGGCTGGCGTCGGTGCCAGGCCCGTGGGCAGGCGGTCGAACAGGCGCGCGCCGACCGTATCTTCCAGGGCGCGCAGGCGTCGCGACAGTTTGGGCTGGCTGAATCCGAGCTTTCTGGCCGCCGCTGACAGGCTCCGTGTCGCGGCGACGGCGTCCAGAATCTTCAGATCATCCCAATTCATCGGCGTATCGCTCCTTTGAAGGCCTTATTCGCTGGTGCATAACCGATATCCGGATTTCACGGCTCCCGCAAGGCCCGCATCGATGCCAAATCATGATCAGTCGATGGCAAGGAAAAGGAGCGGAGACATGGTGGGCGGACCCATGAGCGGCGTCATTTGGTCCCTGTTTCGGGACTGGCAGAAAGCCACGGACCGCGGCGCCAGCCGGCAGGTCCTAGCGACCCCTAAGCCAAAAGCGACTGACGGCGCCCGCAAGGCCTGAAATCTCGCCGAAATCGGCCGTTTTGACGCCCTGGGGCAGGTCGAGACCCACACGTTATGCATGGCCGGTCTTCCAACTGAGCAAACCTCACCAGCGGGCATCGATGCCACATCCATGAAGACAACATCATTCGACGAAAGGAGACAAAAAATGTTCGGAGGATTGATGAACGACACCATCTTGTCGCTGCTGGACGATCGCGACGAACACGGTAAACGCCGCGTCAGGCAGGCCGACAAGGCCAAGACGTCGAAACCGGAACGGTCCAAGACCGCGGAGCGATAAGGCAAAGCGAGCAAGCTTGCTCCAGTAACTTCGGCAGGAGCCGCCGCTAGACCCGGTGCCCCCTGCCGAAGACGTTATCCAGGGCCGCGCGTCACCAGTGCGGCGCCTTCCAACGCCACCGTCCCTATAGCCTGCATGCAGGACATGCAGCCGAGCGACGCCCGCGCGCGCGGCCCCTGCGACCGGCACGTATGTCGAAATGTGTGGCGACGCCTTGAAACATCGGCGGCAACGGCTTAAGGCGTGCGTCGCACCCGTTATGCGCTCTCAATTCGGGGCCGGCCCATGGAGGACATGTGCGAATAAGCGTGGAAGTCTCGCCCGGGGAATTGCTGGACAAGCTGACGATCCTTGAGATCAAGGAAGAGCGGATCACCGATCCGGCGAAGCTTGAGAACATTCGCCGTGAAAAAGAAACTCTCGAAATGTCGGCGTCGCGCCATATCGAACCCTCCGCCGCGATCGACGACAACAAGCGTGCGTTGAAGGCCGTCAACGAACGGCTTTGGGAGATCGAGGACGAGATCCGCGACCACGAGCGCGCGCAGAATTTCGACGCCCGGTTTGTCGAACTGGCGCGTTCCGTCTACATCGAGAACGACCAGAGGGCGGCGTTGAAGAAACAAATCAACGAGCATCTGGGATCCGACATCGCCGAGGAAAAGTCCTACGCCGCGTACTGACGCGGGCGGTCACGTTGCGCTTTCGACATCATGGCCATTCTTTTCATCACCTCGACCTACATTGGCGATGCCATCCTTTCGTCGGGTGTGCTAAAACGGCTGCTTGACGACTATTCCGATGATCCCGTCACGATCGCCTGTGGTGCGCCGGCGGCTAAGGTGTTCGAGGCGGTGCCCCGGCTGGCGCGCATCCACGTCATTCGCAAACGGCGCCGTTCGCTCCATTGGTTTGACCTGTGGCGGGCCACCGCAGGCCAGCGTTGGCGGGTCGTCGTCGATCTTCGGCGCACGGCTATGCCGTATGTGTTGCGCGCGGGCGACCGCCGTGCTCTGCCCAAGAACACAGCCCCCATCCACCGCGTTGAGCTGAATGCGATGGCGCTCGGTTCGGCGCCACTGGATCCCATTGTTTGGACCAATGCCACGCACGAAGAGCGTGCTCGCGATCTGGTAGGCGAAGGCCGCGATATCATAGCCATGGCGCCGGGCGCTTCTTGGCCGGGCAAGATCTGGCCGGCGCAGAGTTTTGTCGATCTGGCCAACCGGCTGCTGGCGCCAAGCGGCGCGCTGGCCGGATCGCGTCTGCTTCTGGTCGGCGCGGAACAGGAGCGAGAGACAGCGCAGCCGATCTTCGACGGCGTGCCGGACGACTGGTTGATCGACGGCATGGGTGTCGACGTGTTGTCGACGTATGCCGCGATGCGCCGCTGCCGGCTGTTTGTCGGTAACGATTCGGCCATGATGCATCTGGCGGCGGCGACCGGGCGGCCGACGGTCGGTTTGTTCGGCCCCACCAACGATGTCCACTATGGTCCGTGGGGGCCAAACGGCTTGGTCGTCAGAACGCCGGAATCCATCCAAGATCTGATCGGCGGTCCGGATTACGATACCCGGACGACAGGCACGATGATGGGCGGGCTGACAGCCGACATGGTCGAGGCCGCCATTCGGAACCGCTGGGGTGACAGCCTAGAGCCGATCCTGTTTTGAAGCGATCGCTTCGCGATTTCGTCAAGGCAGGTGAATCTGCACTACTCATAAATAGAGAGCGGATTCACGTGGTTAGATGGAACCGTCAAGCGGTTCCACCTAACCATGATCCGCTCTAGCCGCCTAATTCCCGCGCGTGACCAGCGCGGCGTCTTCGAACTCCACCAGTCCCAACCGCCCACCGTTGTCGGGTACGTAGGACGTATAGCCGAGCAGCGCCTGGGCGCGTTCGGGCAGGCGTCTGGCGGTCTCGATCGGCACCGCCATGTTGTGGTTTTCCTCGGGCCGCAGCCAGCCGACGACATAACTCACATGAAGACCCCAGCGCCAGGCGTCCGCCGTCTGGTTGGCACCGGCGCCGTGTTTGACCTTGCCGGAGTAGAGCAGGGCCGAGCCGGCCGGCATGACCGCCTGAACGGTCTGGCCGTCATCGGCGTCGCGGTCGCGGTCCGACCAAAGGTGACTGCCCGGCACCACCCGTGTTGCGCCGACCTCGGCCGTGAAGTCCGACAGTGCCCACATGGAACTCACCGTCACTTCCGGTCCGGGCCACGGCTGATAAGGCCAGTTGCCTTCATCGCGGTGCAACCGCTGCGCCGGCTCGCCGGGGCCGACGATCATTAACTGGCCGGTGTTGAGCCAGTAGTCGCGGCAGGCCGGCAGCAGAAAGCGATCGGCAAAGGCGAGCAGCAGGGGGTGCAGCATCAAATCGATGAAAGCCTCGGAACGGCGCGCCAGGGAACAGATGCGTTTGGTGTTGGCGCCATGGAACGTCTCGACACCCTCCACGCCGGACCGGCTTCCTGGCTGCGCTTGATCAATCGAGCTGGTGAGTTCGTCGCGCAGCGCGGCCAAGAAACCGCTGTTCAGCACACCCTCGACAATGGCGCCGCCGTCCTGGGCGACCGCATCGAAGATCCAGTCGTTCTGGGCGCCAGGATCAAATCGTTTCATGTCTGTCATCGCGTGCACTCGTCTGAGCTATGGCCGTAAGATAAGGCAACAATGCAGGGAGTGGCGAGACCATGATGCTGACACCGACCGAGTTGGAGCGCATGACGATCTTTGTCGCCGCCGAGATGGCGCGCCGGCGCAAGGAGAAGGGCCTAAAGCTTAATCATCCGGAGGCCCACGCCTATATCGCCGACGCGCTGCTGGAAGGCGCGCGCGAGGGCCGCTCGGTCAAGGACCTGATGGGTTGGGGCGCGACGCTGCTGACCACCGACGACGTGCTGCCTGGCGTCACCCGCCTGCTGCCGGTCATCATGGTCGAAGGTCTGTTCCCCGATGGCGCCAAACTGATCACCGTGCACGATCCCATCCGTCCGGGAGGCGCGGCGATTGCCGACGGCAACGACGCGCGCGCCGGCGAGATCGTGACACCCGACGGCGATATCGAACTGAACGTCGGACGCGACAAGGCGACAGTCAGCGTGCTGAACACCGGCGACCGGCCGGTGCAAGTCGGCAGCCACTTCCACTTCTTCGAGGTCAACCCGGCGCTGTCGTTCGACCGCGAAGCAGCGTTCGGCATGCGCCTCGACATCCCCTCTGGCACCGCGCAGCGGTTCGAGCCAGGGCAGGCCCGCGATGTCGCCCTTGTCGCGATCGGAGGCGACGGTTTGGTCTCCGGCTTCAACAACCTGACCAATGGTTCGGTCCACGATGCCGACACCCGTGCGGCGGCGCTGGACCGGGCGCGCGATCGCGGTTTCAACGGAGCGTAGGGCGATGGCAACGATGACACGGGCGGCCTATGCCGCCATGTACGGGCCGACCAAGGGTGACCGGGTGCGGCTTGCCAACACGTCTCTGGTCGCCGAGGTCGAGCATGACCACGGCGTACCCGGCGAAGAACTCACCACAGGTGGTGGAAAATCGTTCCGCGACGCCATGGGTTTCCAGGCAAGCCACAGTCAAGCCGACGGCGCGCTTGATCTCGTCGTGCACAACGTGCTCGTCATGGACCCGATCCTGGGCATCGTGAAAGGCGATCTGGGCGTTCGCGAGGGCCGCATCGTCGGGCTCGGCAAGGCAGGAAATCCGGCGGTCATGGACGGTGTTCACCCCGACCTGGTCTGCGGTCCGGCGACCCTGGTCGCCCATGGCGACGGTATGATCGCGACGCCAGGCGGGATTGACGTGCATGTGCATCACAAGAGCCCGGCATTGATCCGCCACGCATTGTCGGCCGGCCTGACGACCATGATCGGCGGTGGCCACGGCATTCTATTCGGCGTCGATTCCGGCGGTGACTGGACAACCGGCAACATGCTGAAGGCAAGCGACGCCATGGCGATGAACTTCGGTTTCCTGACCCGCGGCAGTTGCCATGATCCCGACGGCATCCGCGCCCACATCGCCGGCGGCGCGATCGGCGTTAAGATCCACGAGGACTATGGCGCCATGCCGGCGACCATCGACTGCTGCCTGTCGGTCGCCGACGACATGGACTTCCAGGTCCAGATCCACACCGACACGCTGAACGAGGCGGGATTCTACGAAAGCACCATGGCGGCGATCGGCGGGCGCGCCATTCACATGTACCACACCGAAGGCGCCGGCGGCGGCCATGCGCCCGACATCATCCGCTGCAACGGCGAAGCGAACTGTCTGCCGTCGTCGACCAACCCGACCAACCCGTTCACGCTGAACACGTTCGACGAACACCTCGACATGACGATGACCGTGCATCACCTGAGTCCGCACGTGCCGGAGGATGTCGCGTTCGCTGAAAGCCGGATCCGCGCGCAGACAATCGCCGCCGAGGACATCTTGCACGACATCGGCGCGATCTCCATGTTTGGTTCCGACAGCCAGGGCATGGGGCGCATCAACGAGGTCGTCGCGCGTTGCTGGCAGTTGGCGAGCAAGATGCGCGATCAGCGTGGCGCGCTGGCGGATGAGCTGATCGCGGGCGCCGACAACAGGCGCATCATGCGTTACCTCGCCAAGTACACGATCAACGCGGCCCGCGTGTTCGGCATCGACCGTCATATCGGCTCGCTGGAGACGGGCAAGCTGGCCGATATCGTTTTGTGGAAACCCGCCTTCTTCGGCATCAAGCCGAGCGTCGTGATCAAGGGCGGCTTCACGGCCTGGGCCGCGATGGGTGATTCAGCCGCCAGCATTGCCGCCGCCGACCCCGTCATCTTGCGTGAGCAATGGGGCGCCCACGGTCATGCGCCACAGGCGGTCTCGGCGACCTTCGTTCATCCCAGCGCCATCGACGGCGACCTGGCGGGCAGGCTGGATCTTGGTCGCATGCTGCTGCCGCTCTCCGGCACGCGGAACTTGTCCAAGGCGTCGATGCATCTGAACGACGCGCTGCCAGCGATTGCGGTCGACAACCAGACCTTCGACGTCACGGTCGATGGCGAACGGGCGTGGTGCGATCCGGTTGACCGTTTGGCGCTGGCCCAGCTCTACATGCTCAGATGATGACCGGAACCTGTTCAGATGATCGTGCCGCCTAACCCGGCCGATCGTCGGCTCTTCATCCGGACCACATTAAACTGGCGGAATTGCGGTCGTTTTCGGGCCAGAAACCGGCGGCCGGCTCAATCCTAATTGTTTTGGCAATGCCTTTCGTTTTTTCGATGATCCGCTAGACTTCGCGCGGAGCGGCGGGAGACCGGCGACAAAAAGAGGCGCACGGCGCCGCCAATGCGTGATTGGGAGATGAGAATGACAAAACAACTAGACTGGTACCTTCAGCAGGCCAAAGCCGGCAAAATGTCGCGTCGCGAATTTGTCGGGCGCGCCAGTGCTTTAGGTGTAACGGCGACTGCCGCCACAACCATGATGTCGACGGCGGGTGTCGCGGCCGAAGCCCAGAAAGGCGGAACGGCGGTTGTCGCGACGGAGTATGCCGGGGCCGAAGAGACTTTCGACCCGACGAAGATGACCAACTCGACGGACATCCAGCGGGCCTATCAGGTCTACAACCGCATAACCAACCTGGACCGCGACTTGAACGTGGTGCCGAACCTGGCGACCGAGTGGGAATCCTCTGACGAGGCCAAGGTCTGGACGTTCAAGCTGCGCGAAGGCGTCGAGTTCCACGACGGCAAGCCCTTCACCGCTGCCGATGCGATCTATTCGCTCAACGAGCACATCAAGGAAGGTTCGGAGTCACCGTCGAAGCCTTTGCTGTCGCCAATCGTCGATATGAAGGCCGATGGCGACCATGTCCTGGTGATCACGCTTAACTCGGGCAATGCGGACTTCCCGGTCCTGTTGGGCCATGACTATCACACGTCGATCGTGGCCGAGGGCTGGGTCGACGGCGATCCGGTGAACGGCACGGGTCCTTATCGCCTGTCCGATTTCGAGCCGGGTCGTGAATCGGTCACCGAGAAGAACGCCAATTACTGGAATGAAAGCGCCGGTCATCTCGACGCCTTCATTACCCAAGGCATTCCCGATAATGCCGCGCGCGGTAACGCCTTGAAGTCCGGCGACGTTGACATGACGTTGCGGGTCGAGCCGCGCCTGGCGAGCCTGCTGGGCCAGGACCCCAACGTCAACGTCGTGTCGACGCCGTCCGGTTCGTTCTTCATTTGGGATATGATGTGCGACCGCGCACCGACCAGCGATCTGAATGTTCGCCTGGCCATGAAGCATTGCGTCGACCGTCAGTATCTCGTCGACAACGTTTTGCTGGGTCACGGCGTGGTCGCCAACGACTTCCCGGTCAACCCCGGTCTGCCGACCTATTGCCGCGACATTCCGCAGCATGACTACGATCCCGACAAGGCTAAGTTCTATTGGGACAAGACAGGTTTGTCGTCGATTGAGCTGGCGGTCTCCAACGCCGGTCACGCGAACGCGGTCGACAGCTCCGTCATCCTGCAGGAACAGGCATCCCAGGCCGGTATCGACATCACGCTGAACCGCGTGCCCGACGACGGCTATTGGAGCCACACTTGGATGCAGACGCCGTTCAACGTGTCGGGCTGGAACTCGCGCCCGACAGCCGATTTGATCCTGACCATCGCGCACGCCTGCGGCGGTTCCTGGAACGAGACGGCGTGGTGCAACGAGCGCTTCGATGAACTGCTTGTCATGGGCCGTATCGAAACCGACCCGGCCAAGCGCCTGGAGATCTATTGCGAGGCCTGCACCCTGCTGCATGACGATGGCGGTGCTTTCATCCCATTCTTCTCCAATTACGTCGAAGGCATCAGTGCCCGAATCCAGAACTTCCACGGCAGTTCCGCGTTCGCTCTGGGCGCCGGCTGGCCTTACGAAGAAATCTGGCTCGACGAAAGCGAAGCCTGATCGAACGATCCCATCCATGGGGCTGAAGGGCCGGCGGGTAACCGCCGGCCTTTCTTTTTACCTAGAGCGGGTCGCGACTAATCTAGAGCCACTCAGTGGCACAAGATTAGTCGCGTAAATCTGCTCTGGTCTTGCTGGATCGCCAAGGCTTGGTCATGATCAATTCTTATGACCATGCCGCATTTGGATATCCGCCATCTGCGCATGCTGGTCGCCCTTGACCGGCACAAGACGGTGACCAGCGCGGCCCGTGCGTTGGGCCTGACACAGCCGGCGCTGAGCCATCAGGTGCGCGAGGCCGAACGGCGCGCGGGCGTGCCCTTATTTCGCCGGGTCAACCGGCGGCTGGTGCTGACCTGGCAAGGCCAGGAGCTCCTGCAATCCGCCCGCCTGATCATGGGCGAGCTGGAACGCGCGGAGGCCGATCTCGAGCGCTACAGGGGCGGCGTCAAGGCGCTGGTGCGGCTCGGCGCGCGTGCTTATTGCGGGTTCCGCTGGGCCCCCGCCTTTCTGGACGACATCACTGAACACGCGCCGGAGATCGAGGTCGAGTTCCACACCGACACGCTCTCGGTGCCGCTTTCGGCGCTTGAAGACGGTGCGATCGATTTGGCGCTAGCGCCAGGAAATCCGCGGCGTCGCGGCGTTGAGGTGGTGCACCTGTTCGATGATGATCTGGTCGCTGTGATGGCCAACGATCATCCACTGGCCAAGCGGCCTTGCGTGATCGCGGCCGATCTGGCCGATCAGGTCTACGTCACCTATTCCACTGTGTTTGAGCCGGGCATGGAGCACGACCTGTTGTTTCGCCCGGCGCGTGTGCTGCCGGCGACATACCTGCGCGCCGGCCCGCTCGATGCGATGTTGGCGCTGGTCGCGGCCGGTCATGGGGTGACGGTGGTGAGCCGTTGGGCGGTCGCACCTGACCTCGAACGGTGGGGCCTGGCCACCCGGCCGCTGACGGAGCAGGGGCTGACCATTCCATGGTCCGTCTGCCACCGGCGCCAGGGTGTGGCAGAGACGCCGGCGGCGTTTGTCGCGGCCCGCCTGGCGGCTTGGTGTGGCGGCACAAGCGAACGCTTCATCGCGCTAACTCCATAAAAGCCATGCATGGAATTCCGGCGAAGGTTCAATTGTCGCACGCCCGGCAACGCCGCCTAGGATAGCGGCGAAAGGCAAGAGTGAGAGTCTGATGGCGCGACGCGACAAGACGGCATCGTCGGCGGGCCGGCGCAAGAGGGGCGGCGGTGGCAAACCGTCGCGCCTGCCGCAGCTTGACTGGCAAACCGTCCGCAATCCCTATCCGCCGTTCGAGTTGGCCAGCGCCGATGAGATCGAGGCGGTCCACGATGCCTCATTGGAGGTCTTGCAGGAGATCGGCATTAACTTCCTGCTGGACGAAGCGCGGGACATCCTGAAGGCGGCCGGCGCCGATGTGGACCCCGACAGCACGCGCGTTCGCTTCGAGCGGGCCATGGTCGAAGAGATGGTCGCCAAGGCGCCGGGGGAGTTCACGCTTCACGCCCGTAACCCCGATCGGCACCGTATCTTCGGCGGCAACTACATCAATTTCCTGCCGGTTGCCGGCAACCCCAACATTTCCGACATCGAGGGCGGCCGCAGGAGCGGCAACCTGGCCGACTACCGCGACCTGCTGAAGCTCGGCCAGGTGATCAACGCGATCCACGGCTGCACGCCGATGCTGGAGCCAATCGATGTCGAGCCCAACATCCGTTATCTCGATATCGTCGGCGAGCAGCTTTTGATCACCGACAAGATCGCATTCGGCTACGCGCTCGGCCGGCGTAAGATCCTGGACGCGTTGGAGATGGTCAGGATCGCGCGCGGCGTTGACGAGGCCACGCTGCTCAATGAGCCTAGCATGTGGACGGTGGTCAACGCCAATTCGCCGCTGCAGCTCGATATCCCCATGCTGATCGGCATGATCGAAATGGCGCGGCGCAACCAGCCGGTGGTCGTGACGCCGTTTACCCTTGCCGGTGCCATGGCGCCGGTCTCGATCGCCGGCGCCTTGACCCAGCAGAACGCCGAGGCGCTCGCCGGCATCACCTTCATGCAGATCGTCAATCCGGGCGCGCCAGTGATCTATGGCGGGTTCACCAGCAATGTCGACATGCGTTCGGGCGCGCCGGCCTTCGGCACGCCGGAATACGTCAAGGCGGCCTTGATCGGCGGTCAATTGGCGCGCCGCTACCGGCTGCCTTACCGCTCGTCGAACGTGAACGCGTCGAACTGGCCGGACGCCCAGGCGACCTATGAAGGCGCGATGTCGCTATGGGCGACGGTCCTGGGACACACTAACATGCTGTTGCACAGCTTTGGCTGGCTGGAGGGCGGCTTGCGTGCCTCGTTCGAGAAGATCGTCATCGATCTGGAGATGGTCCAGACGATGATGAAGGCATTGGAGCCGGTGGATTTCTCAAGAGACGAGCTGGGCCTCGACGCCATGCGCGAGGTTGGTCCCGGCGGCCACTATTTCGGCGCCCAGCACACCCTGGCGCGCTACGAGAATGCGTTCTACCAGCCGATCCTGTCGGACTGGCGCAACTGGGAGACCTGGCATCAGGACGGCGCGGTCGACGCAACACAACGCGCACACCGCATCTGGAAACAGCTTCTGGACGAATACGAGGAGCCGCCGATGGACCCGGCCATTCGTGAAGAACTGACCGGCTTTATCGCCAGGCGCAAGGAAGAGGGCGGCGCCACGGCCGACGACTAAGGCGTCCGCGTGGCACCGCCAGGTTGCTGAGGCGACCGGGCAGGGCGGCTCAGCGCTTGCTGAAAACCGAAACCAGCTTGGCGATGGTGGTGTGGAAACCGCCACCGGATTGGCCGGCGTGCAGGCGCGGCGCCGGGCGCAGGCTGGTGACGTTCACGTCGCCGCCCCAATAGGGGCGCGCCGTCGCAGTGTGAGAAAAGAAACCTTTGTCAATGTAGTTGTTCATGATCGTGCTCCTTATGCTGGAACCGACGGTATCGTCTGCTGACTAACAATTTGGTGACGCTGTAGGATTTCCGCAAACGAGATGTTTTTGTGTCTTGCAATATATTTTCTCGTCTGAAAAGCTGCCGCTATGTCGATTTCGACCCTGCCCCTGAACGGGTTGCGCGCCTTCGAGGCGGCGGGCCGCCTGCTCAGTTTCAAAGACGCTGCGGTGGAGCTCAACGTCACGCCGGCGGCGGTCAGCCATCAGATCCGCGCGTTGGAGGACCGGCTGGGCCAAGACCTCTTCATCCGCCATCACCGCGAACTGGAATTGAGCCCCGCGGGCATTCTGTTGCTGCCAGGCCTGCGCGACGGGTTGTTGATCCTGGAGCGGTCGGTGCGGCGCTTGTCGACGCTGAACAACGAGATGCGGCTCATCATCACGGCCTCGCCGACACTCGCCGCGCGCTGGCTGTTGCCGCGCATTCAGGACTTCCAGGAGCAGCATCCGAAGATCGAGGTTCACATGTCGACGACGCCACATATCGTCGACCTGGAAGCTTACGAAGCCGATGTCAGTCTGCGTTACGGCAAGGGTGGCTATGCCGGGCTTTATGAAGAACCGCTCATGGCCGAGGGGATGACGGCGGTGTGCAGCCCCGCGCTGCTGGAAGGCGAGCATTCGTTACGCCGGCCCGAGGATCTGGCCCACCACACGCTGCTTCATGACAAGAGCTGGGGTTACGTCGGCACGGCGCCGGATTGGGACATGTGGCTGCGCGCGGTCGGCGTGACCGGCATCGATGCGTCGAAAGGGCCGGTCTTTGATATTGCCACCATGGCGCTGGCGGCGGCGGTGCTGGGCCGCGGCGTTGCCTTGACGACGCGCAGCCTGGTCGCCGACGACCTGAAGTCCGGCGCCCTTGTCGCGCCGTTTGACCTTTCGGTGCCGCTCGACACCCGCATCTTTTTCGTCTGCCTGCCTGAGGCGCTCGAGCGCCCGGCGATCGCCGCGTTTCACGACTGGGTCTTCCGCATGGCCGAGGAGACACTGCACCCGCCCGAGGACGAACTGACGGCCTAAACAAAGGTTGCGGGGTCTTCGCGGATGTCGCGCCGGTCGAGCAGCCGGCTGGTCGCCAGGAACCAGGTGATGCCGAACTGGCGGAACGCGTGGTTGGGAATGATGTCGATCGGTTCAACCGGCATGTCCGGTTCCTCGCCCAGGACGACCCGGGTCAGCTGTGTGCCGAACATTGATCCCATGGCTACGCCGCGGCCATTGAAGCCCATGCCGGCGTGGACGTTGGTCGCCAGTTTGAAGAGGCGTGGCGTGTGGTCGGGCGTGACGGCAACCTGGCCACCCCAACGGTAGGACCAACCTATGCCATCCAGTGCCGGAAAGATCTCCAGTGCTGTCGCCTTGAGGTGCTCGACCGAGCCCGGCTCGTTCAGGTTGGTGAAGTTGCCGCGCCCGCCGATGACGAAGCGGTTGTCGCGGTCGAGCTTGAAGTAGTGGAGCGCGCGCCGGGTCTCGGCGACCGCGTGGCGCCCGGGCAGGATCGTTTCGAGCCTTGCCGCGTCCAGCGGTTCGCTCGCGGCAACGAAGGTCGTGATCGGCACCACGGTCTTGGCAAGGCCGGGCCAGGAGCCGTCCGTATAGCCATTGGTGCATAGGATGACGTGTTCGGTCTCGACCTCGCCGCCGGACGTCATGACGCGCCAGCCGGCGCCTTGCTCATGGATCGACGTCACCCGCGAATGGCCGTGAATCCGCGCGCCCTTGGCGGCGGCCGCGCGGGCCAGTTCCCGCGCATAGGACAGGGGCTGCAGGTGGCCCCCGCGTGGGTCGAGCATGCCCAGGTGGTAGAAGTCGGTGCCGATCAGGCGTTTCAAGCCAGCGCTGTCGAAACGCTCGACCTTGACGCCGAGCTCGCCCCATTCGGCGATCCAGCTGTCCAGAAAATCCTTGCCGAAGCGGCCGAAGCCCGCGTGCACGAAACCGGGCCGTTCGGCGTCGCAGTCGAGACCGTGGCGTTCGATCAGATCGAAGGTCAGATCGCAGGCTCGGTTCAGCATATCGAGCACGGCGGGCGCCCGGTTGCTGCCGTACTTCTCGGCGATCTCCGAGGGCAGCATGCGCCAGCCCGGGTTGACCTGACCGCCATTGCGACCCGACGCACCCCAGCCCGGCTCGTCTGCCTCCAGTACCATGACCGACTTGCCCGCTTCCGCCAGGTGCAGCGCCGCCGACAGGCCGGTGAAGCCGCCGCCGACCACCACCACGTCCGCACCGTGTCGGCCGGCCAGGACGGGCGTCTCCGTAGTGCTGACGGCGCTTGCGGACCAAAGACTGTCCGGCAGAGTCACGACGATTTCCCGATCATGAGCGCTAGTCTAGTCTGCACAAGCGGCGTCATGCCAGACGCCATCGTGGTCAAGGAGGCGGCATGACGCAACGACCCAACATTCTCTATCTGATGGCCGATCAGCTCGCGCCTCAGGTGCTCCAGGCCTATGGCGGCAAGGTCTGTCGAACGCCGAATATCGACCGCTTAGCCGAAGGTGGCGTCGTATTCGAAAGTGCCTACACCAACTATCCGATCTGCGCGCCCGCCCGCTTTTCGTTCATGGCCAGCCGGCTACCCAGCCGGATCGGCGCCTATGACAACGCCAGCGAGTTCGCCTCCTCGGTACCGACCTTTGCGCACTATCTGCGCGACATGGGTTACGCCACATGCCTGTCGGGCAAGATGCACTTCGTCGGCGCCGACCAGCTGCATGGTTTCGAGGAACGGGTGACGACCGACGTCTATCCCGCTGACTTTTCCTGGACCACGGACTGGTCGATCGGGTCGGACGTCTGGGTGCCCTGGTATCACAGCATGCGCGCCGTGCTGGATGCCGGTCCGTGGCGGCGCAGCGTCAACATCGACTATGACGAAGAGGTCACGGTCGAAGCCTGCCGCTGGCTGCACGACCATGCCGACCGCAATGACGGCAAGCCGTTCTTCCTGACCGCCTCGTTCATCAGCCCGCACGATCCCTATCTGGCACCCGATCCCTACTGGAGCATGTACGCCGATGACGAGATCGACGATCCGAAGGTGCCGGACATGGATCTTGACGAACGCGACGCCCACAGTCGCCGACTCTTTACCATTACCGGCCGGCATATGGAGGCGGTGTCGCCGGTAGACGTTCGCCGCGCGCGGCGCGCCTATTACGCGGTCATGACCTGGCTCGACGACCGCATCGGCCGCATCGTGGAGACGCTGGAGGCGATCGGCGTTGCCGACAACACGATTATCGTCTTGTCCGGCGACCACGGCGACATGCTCGGCGAGCGCGGCCTGTGGTTCAAAATGAGCTTCTTCGAATGGTCCGCGCGCGTACCGATGATCGTCTATGCGCCCAAGATGTTCCAAGCCAGGCGCGTCAGCCAGAACACATCGCTGATCGATCTCTTCCCGACATTCTTGGAATGGGCGGGCGACGGAGAGATGCCCGACCTCGTGGCGCCGATCGACGGCGGCGGCCTCAACGGCCTTCTGGCCGGTAACACGCGTGACTGGCACGACACGGCGTTCAGCGAATACTGCGGCGAGGGCACGCCCGGGCCGATGTTCATGGTGCGCCGGGGCCGCTGGAAGTACATCGCGGGCGACGGTGATCCGCCGGTCCTTTATGACCTCGAAGCTGATCCCGATGAGTTGACCAACCTTGCCGGCAACGCCGAGACCGCCCAGGTCGAAGCCGAGCTGGCCGACGAGGTCTTGAAGCAGTGGGACCGCGAGGCGCTGAGGGCCGATGTCGAGGCGAGCCAGCAAGTGCGGCTGTTCCTGTCGCGCGCGCTCAACACTGGACACCGCACGCCGTGGGACTGGCAGCCCCAGCGCGACGCCGCGCGGCAATACGTGCGCATGGTCGAGGACGTGCAGGGCATCTATTCGACGGAATGGAGTGATCAGCAGCACGAACCGTCATGACGGTCGACGGGACATACGATTACATCATTGTCGGCGCCGGTTCGGGCGGCGGCGTGCTGGCGGCGCGGCTCTCGGAGGAACCGGACGTGCGCGTTCTGCTGCTTGAAGCCGGCGGCGAGGCGAAACATTGGTCGATCCGCATGCCGGCAGGCTATGGCGAGAACTTCACGGGCGGGCCCTATAACTGGTCCTACTATTCGGTCCCGCAGAAGAACCTTGCGGACCGGCGCATCTATCAGCCGCGCGGGAAGGTTTTGGGCGGTTCGTCATCGATCAACGGCATGGCCTATATCCGCGGCCACGCGCTCGATTACCAACGCTGGGCGGCAGAGGGCGCGGCGGGCTGGGCCTATGCCGACGTGCTGCCTTACTTCAAGAGATCCGAGCGCAGCAGCCGGGGCGAGGATGCCTGGCGCGGCGGTTCGGGCCCGCTCGCGACGACACACCACGGCACGCGGCTGCCGCTGAACCGGGCCTTTGTCGAGGCCGGCGGCGAGGCCGGCTTTCCGCTGACCGACGACGTCAACGGCTACCAGCAGGAAGGGTTCGGGCCGTTCGACATGAACATCGACAAAGGGGTGAGGGCAAGCACGGCGCACGCTTTTATAGGGCCGGTGCGCTCGCGGCCGAACCTGACCGTTCTGACGGGCGCGGTGACCCGGCGCGTCGCGACCGAGGGCCGACGCGCCGTCGGCGTCGAGGTCATTGTTGGCGGCAAGGCGCAATCGATCCGTGCCGAGTGCGAGGTCATACTGGCGGCAAGCGCCTTTTCTTCGCCCCATCTTCTGATGCTGTCGGGCATCGGGCCCGCCGATCATCTGCGCGAACACGGTATCGACGTCGTCCATGATCTGCCCGGTGTCGGCGGCAACCTGCAGGACCATCTGGAGGTCCACATGCAGTGGGGAACCGGCCACGCGCACGCGCTTAACCGGCATGCCAAGCCGATCAACAAGGTCATGGCCGGCGCGCGCTGGTTTCTGTCGCATGACGGTATCTGCGCGTCGAACCAGGTCGAGGTCGGCGCCTTCACGCGTTCGGCGCCCGACCAACCGCATCCCGACATCCAGTACCACTTCTTCCCTTTCCTGCTGGAAGGTTGGGGCGCCAGTACGAAACGATCGGGGTTCTGCGTCTGCGTCGGCACCTTGCGTGAGAGAAGCCGCGGTACGGTGCGTCTGGCGTCGGCCGATCCGGACGAACGACCGCTGATCGACTTCAACTTCTTCGACGATCCCACCGATCTCGACGACATGCGCGCCTGCGTGCACCAGGCCCGCGACGTCATCGCACAGCGCGCGTTCGATCCCTACCGTGGCGCGGAAGAAGAGCCCTGGGCAAGTACCCGCAGCGATGAGGCGATCGACCAGTTGATCCGCGAGACCGCCGAGAGCGCTTATCACCCCTGTGGCACGTGCAAGATGGGTACGGACGCCATGGCGGTCGTCGACCCTGAATGCCGGGTACACGGCATCGAAGGCCTGCGCGTCGCCGACAGCGCCATCATCCCGTCGATTCCGTCGGGCAACCTGAACGCGCCGACCATGATGATCGGCGAAAAGGCCGCCGACATGATCCTGGACCGCGAGCCGCCGGCGCCGTCCAACGCGGACTGGTTCGGGTCGGACGATCCGGCCGCGGCTGACCGGCAGGCGCGTTAACGGCTCCCACTCACCTTTGGCATGACGCCATAGTAGAGTACGCCGGCCAGCAGCGCGCCGATCAGCCAATCGAAACCGGCAAGAAAGGCAAGTTGCGGCAGCCAGACGGTGAGGACCGCGAACACCGCCACAGGCGCGAAGACGACCAACGCTCTGTGGTTCCAGCCGCCCTTGTAGAAGTAGGCGCCATTCGCATCGCTCGAGAAGAGCTGCTGGATATCGAGCCGCTGTCGCCTCACCAGGTAGTAGTCCGCGATCAAAATGCCGTAGGCCGGCGCCATAAGCGCGCCGAGTGTGCTGACGAACTTGACAATCCCGAACTGGCTGATCAGCGATACCCAAAGCGCACTAACGAAGAAGGCCAGAAAGGCCGTGATCAAACCGCCGGTGCGGAAGCTGATACGGCTCGGCAGGAGATTGGATAGATCGTTGGCGGGCGGCACAAAGTTACCGACCACGTTGATGCCGACAGTGGCGACAAAAAACGTCAAGGCCGCGACGACGGTCAGCGCCAGATTGTCGACGCGGCCAACGATTTCCGTCGGGTTGGTCAGGCGCTCGCCAAAGACGACGACCGTGCCGCCGGTGACGAACAAGGCGATGAGCGCGAAGAACGCGATCGTCAGCGGCAGCCCGAGCAGGTTGCCGAGCTTCATGCCGCTTTGCGTGCTGACATAGCGGGAGAAGTCGCCGTAGTTCACGATCAGCGGCGCCACAAACGCGATCATGGTGCCGGTGATCGCCATGAATGCGGAGACCGGGCCGGCCTCATAGTGTCCGATGCCCTCAAAGATGGTGCCGACTTCCGACAACAATCCGCTTCCGGCCTTGACCCACAGGATGGCGAGCAGCGTCAGCATGACGGCATAGACGGCCGGTCCCGCCCAATTCAGGAAAACGCGGATCGATTCAATGCCGCGCCAGAAGAGCGCGATCTGGAACAGGCTGACCAGGAAAAGCGAGATCCAGTCGACCGGGCTCAAGCCAAGGAACGGTCCGCCGCCATCGGTGCCGAACACGGTTCGAAGCAGCAACGCGACGGCTGTCGAGCCAACATAGGTCTGCGCGCCGTACCAAAAAATCGCGACGATGCAGCGCAACATGGCCACGAATTTGGCGCCGAAGACGCCCATGCTGGCGCGGGCCATGACGGGGTAGGGCACGCCGTACTTGACGCTTGGTCTGCCGGATAGGTTGACCAGGATCATGATGATGACGCCGGCCAGG
>JBCCIS010000048.1 GCA_039028155.1 Pseudomonadota bacterium | reverse complement strand
GCGAACACCGGACTGATCACCACGCCCCACCAAAACAGCGATGTCTGGAAGTCGGTGACCAGCATGCCGGGCAACGTGCCCGCCAGCATCAAGACGTCGAAAGGCCGGGTCCAATGCATGACCAGGCCATCGGGCGCGTTCAACAGCGGCTCAAAGCCATCGTACCAGGCACCGGTCTCGACCAGCCGCGTGATCCGCATCAAGCGGACATAACAATCGGAGTCCGCCAGCACACCGTCCAGCACCTGAAGCCCACCAAAAGCCAGCAAGACGCCGAAGAAGACCAACGGCAGAAGGCCTGCCACGGTGATGGTCAGCCGATCAGACACGAAACACGAAATGCCGCGAGGCCAGGAAGTTAAACGCAAGCGCCACGACCGACCCCGCAGCGACCGCCAGCACCGGCCACTGCGCAAAGGCAGCGATGTTCAGGACAAGCAAGGCATAGACGCCATAGTTGATACCGGCGCCGACAGCGTTCACCACGACAAAGCGGACCCACTGACGTCCCTTTGGGCTGTTGCGCCCATGAGGAAACGTAAAGTGCCGATGCAACGCCCACGTCACCGTCGCGGCGATCAGATAGGAGACGACGCGCCCGCTCAGCAAACCCATGCCGCCATAGTCGATCAGCAACCACAAACTGCCGGCGTCGACGACAAACCCGATGCCGCCGACCAGGCAAAAGCGCAGGAACTGGCCGGACAGAGCGGCGGTCGGCATCGAGCGATCAGTCAATTCTGCGGCCCGGGGTACCGCAGATAGGCAAGACGCTTAATCTCCAACCGCCCATGGGTCACCGTGTCCAAAATCATGCCGCAGGTGAAACCCAAAAAACCCAGCAACATCAAGCCCGTAGCAAGAATGGCACTGGGCAGTTTGGGAACGGTTCCGGATCTCAAGAATTCAGCGACAACCGGCGAGCCGATGATCAGTGAGAGCACGACCAGGGCAAGGCCGGTCAACAGGAAGAACGGCAAAGGACGCTCTTCCTTCACCAACTGGAAGATCGTCATGAGAATGCGGAAACCGTCGCGCCACGTATTGAGCTTACTGTCAGAACCTTCCTGGCGTTCGCGGTAGGGCGTCTCGACTTCCGCCATCGGCATGCGTAGCGACAACGCGTGTACCGTCAGCTCGGTCTCGATTTCGAAACCGCGCGCAAGGGCGGGGAAACTCTTTACGAAGCGGCGTGAGAAAACGCGATATCCCGAGAGCATGTCCTTAAGGCGCGCGCCGAACAGCAGAGCGACGAGGCCGGTGAGAATCCTGTTGCCGAAGACGTGGCCGCGCCGGTAGGCCTCCTCGGAGACTTGGCGTCTGGACGCCGACACCATGTCGAGGCCGTCGCCTAGAAGTTTCGCGACGAGTTCCGGCGCGCTCGCGGCATCATAGGTCGCGTCACCGTCGACCAGCACATAGATGTCCGCCTCAACATCAGAGAACATGCGCCGGACGACATGGCCCTTGCCCTGACGGGTTTCTGAACGGACGACCGCGCCATGCTCTCGCGCGATGTCAACAGTGCGGTCCGTTGAGTTGTTGTCGTAGACATAGATCGCCGCATCCGGCAACGCGGCGCGGAAGTCGTCGACCACGCTGCCAATGGCAACCTCTTCGTTGTAGCACGGTATCAGCACCGCGACCCGCGGCGACGTCTGGTCCATATCGCGCCCCACCATGATCCCCAAGCCGATGGAATGATTAATATAACCTATTCGGCGGCGAGCGATATGTGAGCGTCGACACAGCTCCAACCTGAGTCATTGAAACGTCTTCCAGGCCGTTTGGCGCGTTTCTTCGCACCGAGCCCGGACGTCGTCACTGATCCTGACCGGGCACCATGGCGGAGCAATACAGGTCTGAAATCATGGCGCTTGCCGTTGCGGCCTGAATACCGCGACAGCTTGTGCGGAACGCTTCGCGAAAGATGGAGAAAGGGTGCAGGTAGTAAAAAGAAAATCGTTCTTCGAGGGCCGCAGCCCCTTTGAACAACGAGGTCCGAACTGCTGGTAAAGCAGGGTCTGCACCCTTTCCCCTTGATCATTATCACGAGGTCGGTCTTTCTGTGAAGCAAGGTGAGCGCCGACGGCGCCGCCTGGTCGCTGTGTTCAAAGCCTCTCAACGACTGAAACGGCGTGCCTGATTGACGGATCGCACCAGCCGTGCTGTGACCGCACCAACCCAGCATTGCGCCAGACTGTTCTGCGTCCGAAGACGAGAGAACCAATGCTGCCCAACAGATCATGTCCATGTGCAAAGGCTGATCTGGTTAGGGCCAGTACCTTCCACCATTCGCGTGCCATACGGGAACGGTCGAACGCAGGACATGACGTTACATGGCGTTTCGCCGCTGGACGAGGGACGTCAATCCGTACCGCTGCCGCAGCATTCGGGTGGGCAATTGTCTGAACCCCCTTGCACCAGTTCGGCCCGTGGCGACCTGCACAAGCTTCATCGCGATGCGGTGGTCAATTTGCCGCAGGCAATTGCGATCTGTCGTGTCGCGCAAGATGCCCTTTACGCTGAGCACGGACAACACATGATCCGGCGCCAGCATATTGTTGGTCACATTCACCAGGTGACGTGTTCGATCGTCCAGCGGCAATCCGTCCAGGACGCGACCCGTTCGATCGAGGCGCTTGCAAACCTCTGTCATGAGCCGCGCAATGCGCTTGGGACCCGGTCCTATCGTGCCGTCAAACGAGACGGAAAGACCAAGAAAGTCGATACGGCTACATCCACGGAACTGAGGGTCTGTGAGGCACTGTCGGCCCGCGCCATTGAAGTAGCTCAAGATGTTCTTTTTCCTGTTGCGACGAACACCCAAAGGTTCCAGCAGCTCTTCGACCTTTTCGTCAGCCTCCGACAAGACCGATCGATCCGGATGCGCAAAGAGAAAATCGTCGTTGAACCTTGCATAGAAGGCGCCGTCCCATTGCGAGAAGAGCTCGTCGAGCGGCGATGCCGCCAGATTGTTGACGATTGGGACAATCGGCACGCCCATCGGAATACCGTAAAGACGCGTGAAGTCGAAACCATCGCTATCGCGAACGGTCGGTCGGACAAGATCCTCGACCAGACTCCACGCGGTGTCAGATATGTCGTCGTTGCCGTCAATGCCCAGAACATCGCGCAGTACAGTCCAGATGTAGGCGTCGGGATGAACCGGAAGGTTATCGCCGTACTTCTCAAAGTCCGACTGCAGGACGAACAAGCCACGCTGGCGTGGGTCCTTCCTGTCACGCCGATGGTCGCGGACGTAACGGGCAAAGTCCCTCATGGCCGCGTAGTTGCTGGTACCTGGCAGATAGGAGTAGAGGCCCGGCATGCCCATCACTTGTGCGTTGTTCGAGACGACGCGATAGACGACCGACCCGACAATCTGGTCGGTGAACTTGGACCGATGAGCTTGACGCGTTTTGTTGCCGAGTCTTAGAGACCAGAGATTGACCGGAGAGAAGCGGTATTCGCCTTTGCTGACCGTCTTAGCGAGCGCGCGCGACAAACCACGATGAAGGATAAAGGTTCCGATGTAGCTGACCCCGTCCTGCGCTTCCATGAAGGCCTGATTGCGTTCGTTCTTCTTGTTGAAGATCTTCTTGATGGCGTCAGCGTAAAAGTCCGGGTCGCCGATGATGTCGTCGAGATTGAGTGCTCGCTTGTCCATCTCTACGAATCCCTGGCATCTCTCTTTGATTGAGACAACGACCAGTCGTTCATCCTCTCTTTCCATGAGTTGAGGACGTCCGGTTTGGTGTCGCCGGGCACGAAGAACAAGGCGTGAAGCTTTTGATCAAGAAAGGCGGGGTACAGACGATAGGATCCGCACAGCGACGAGGTCGCTCCCGAACCCAACGCGCGCACTGCCGTCGGAATGGCCGATGACGTGGTTTCCCTGTCCAAATCAGCGGAGAGCTTGGCCCGCGAGGGCGATGACAAGTCGATCATGAGACCACCTTTACTCTCAAACATCTCCTGAAACGCCGCCACCAGGCCCGATGTATCAAGTCTGGCATCCGGTTCGGATGGCAAAAGGCCACGTTCACGCATGATGGCGAGAGCGCGCCTTCCCTTGACCGGTATCTCGCCTGTCGACCGCAGGCGGTTCACAAGACCAGCGGCCTCGTCGAGCAACGTGCGGGGATCAAACCGGTTGGAAGCCTCGGCGCCGTGACGATAGAAGTAAACGAGACAGTGCTTATCACGCCAAGCGCCATGCCCACTATCTTCCAGGCTTTCCGTCAGCATATCCCGAAGCTTCAGTCTGTCGCGATCGCTCGCCGACCTCGCGATCTCCAGGGTGCCGGCGGTGACCTCGCCGGGTTCGTGTGTCAGCCTTTTGCACCAGTCTCCAAGTGACAGAAGCGGAGCGAGCTTGATCTCCCGCCTGTCATACCAGAGTTGGGCGATGATCAGGACGATCAGCGAGATCAGAAAGCAGATCTTGAGTTCGGCGAAACTCCCGATGTCGGCCAACTCTCCGGTGCCAATGAGAACAACGCCAGCCAGAATGACGATCATGCTGATGCAAACCGTCGCATACCGATGGTCGGCATAGGCTCTCACCTGGTACACCGCAAGCCATGAACGAACCAAGAAGAATGGCAGCATCGCAACAAGAAATGCGATGGGTATGTCTTGGAAGCCGAGAACAAAGACGATGGCCGCGAGAAGCCAGAAGAAGAGCCCGACGATCGCTGCGGCGAAGACAAGCTTGGCCATGAAGACATGGGCAAGATTGTGCAGCGCGATGGCGCGGCGCAGTCGCACGAGATCGAAGTAAAACAAAATCGACCACTCATATGATCCGCGGATGGCCGGCAGAATAATATAGAGAAGCACCGCAAGATCGGGGGTGTTCCATTCCGGATGACCGGCAGTCAGGTCGATCGTGTTGCCGGCGATATCCTCGAGCCCGACCAAGATCAGAACCAGAAGACTGTCGATGCGGATGAGAAAACCAGCCGCCGTCGACCACATCAGCGTGGCCACGGGCAAACCGGCGAGAAAGCGCCCGAAATGCCGTAAGCCTTGTTGAAGTGTCGGTCTGAGATCGACGATCTCGTACATTCTCTTGATGTAGATATAGCTGATGACCAGCGAAAAACCCGAGCCAGCAATGATGGCGACGATCAAAGAGCCTTCTTTCAGGGGCCCAAAAAGGGCGGCAATGATCGCGGCCTGCAACAGCGTCGGCAGTAGAATGGAGATCAGGGGCCGGTAGACCCGGCGCGTCGCATAGATGCCGGAGTGCAGTGTCAGAACCGGAATGCGTAAGGCCAGCTCTGCCACGATCAAGACGATGTAGATGTCAACAACATGGTCGCTGGCGGACGCTTGCGACAGCGACCAGGTCAACCAGGCCAACCCCGCCAACATAACCAGTGCCGCCAAGATCACGGAAAGAACAAGCCAGTTGGCGATCGCCTGTTCGGCCTCCGTCTTGTGCCTGTGTCCGGAGAGGTCACGCAGCTTTTCGCGCAATACTTCCATCGCGCCCCACCACGCCCCGCGGACCAGCGGCGATCCCGCACGCAGCACGACGACAATGATCACCGCTAGTTTTGGCGCATAGGAGAGCAGCACCAAGAACTCCGCGACATGAACGGCGAACGAGATGACGCGCAGTGTGAAGAGATAGCGAAGACGGAAGATGAAGTAAGGAAGGAGTCTATTGCGAAGAAGGCAGGGGTAGAGCGTTACCATGCGCTCCTGTTTTTCGGCCGCCGATGCGAACCAACGCTCAATCCTCTGCATTGACTGACCTACTCCCAGTCATGAACGCTGCAGGTCAGACAAAGACCACGTGCCTCCCACGACGCTAAGCGCGATCGTCGCGCTTCGAGAACCCCACTGTTTCAGGTTAGTCTATCGCAATCTGGCAAACACGGCCAAAGACTGGTCTATCGCATGACAAAGAGAGTATTGAACGTTTTTGGAACTTTCCGACAGGGCCGGCCCGGCACCCGAACCAACTGGCATCTGTCGCCCGCAAGTCTCCCGGTTGCCCGCATGCTGGCCGTGACCGCCTTAGCGATCGCAGTCACGGCCTTGATGAGCGAGAGGGTGGCAGCGGCATCGCAATGTGGGAGCTTCGATGTCTACATTCTTGCGCAGACCTGGCCTGAATCGCAGTGCTTAACGCTAAAATCCGATGCACAAGACACGTGCCTTGAGGCAAAACCTGACAATGCCTGGAGCATTCACGGTTTGTGGCCCAGCAGCCTGACTCCTGGCGGTTACCCACGGCACTGCAAAGGCGCAGACTTTTCACGCGACGCGCTCGCCGGACTGCTTCCTCAGCTGACCGCTGCCTGGCCGAACCTTGGGGTTGCTCGATCAACCAGTGCCGACGCCAAGAGCGCTGTCGACAACGACTACTCCTTCTGGCGTTACGAGTGGGAAAAACACGGCATCTGCGCGACGGTCTGCGACACCAACATTGGCTCCCAGCATGACTACTTCGCGCAAGCACTCAGCCTCTACGACAGGTATGACATCGGCAAGGTACTCGACGCGGCAGGCATCGTTCCCGATAGCACAGCCACAATCACCGCGTCGTCGGTCAGCAACGCAGTCAGCCAAGCTTATGGTGCAACACCGGCGCTCAGTTGTACGTACGACAAGGACAAGAACAGCACTAATCTGAACGGCTTGTGGCTGTGTCTGAAGCCCGGCAGCTTTGATCCCGTCGACTGCCCGGCCGACGAGGTTCCCGAGCACTCACGTTGCCCCGCTGACGTTCTGCTTCCTGCGGCTCCGTCGCCTTAGAGACAGACGCCAAACGGCGATATCATCTAGCTCTGACGCAGCGCCATGGCGGGACGGCGCGCGTCGCCAGCCGGCTGGTAGGTGACGGAGACCTCCGCGAGAGCCTGCCTGAACGCCTCGGCCGCATTGACGTCGGCCATGTCGAAGGCATCGAAACCACAGCGCACCATGAACGCGACCTGGTCACGCAACACGTTGCCGACGGCGCGGACTTCACCCTTGAAGCCCAAGCGCTCGCGCAGCAGACGCGCATAGGAATAGGCGCGCCCGTCCGTGAACGCCGGAAAGTCCAGCGCGACGAGATCGAAGCGACCGAGGTCATCACCGATCAGATCCGGCGACTGATCGCTCGCCAGCACAACACCGAGCGGGCCGTTGTGCGCCGCCACGTCATCGCCGGCCGCCTGCCAGCGTTCGAGCGAGACGATCACGGGACCATCGGGCAGGTCCTGATCGTCGGCCACCCGGAGCCAAGGGTCGTCGATCAGTTCACCGTCCTTAATGAGCGGCATAGAGCCTCTCCTTGAACGGCTCCAGGCCGGCGCGCTGATAGGTATCCAGGAAACTCTCACCGTCGGCGCGAATGTCCAGATAGGTCTCGACGATGGTCTCGACCGCGTCGGTCACGTCGTCACCGGAGAATGCCGGTCCGACGATCTTGCCAATGGCCGCGTTCTGGTCGGCGTTACCGCCAAGGGTGATCTGGTAGTGTTCGACGCCTTTCTTGTCGACACCCAGAATACCGATGTGGCCGACATGATGATGGCCGCAGGCGTTGATGCAGCCAGAGATCTTGAGCTTCAACTCACCGATGTCGTGTTGGCGTTCCAGATCGGCAAACCGCTCGCTTATTTCCTGCGCGATCGGGATTGAACGTGCGTTGGCAAGCGAGCAGTAGTCGAGGCCGGGGCACGTGATCATGTCGGAGATCAAGCCGATGTTGGCCGTCGCTAGATCGTGCGTCTTAAGCGCCTGCCACAGCGCATAGAGGTCGCGCTTCTTGACGTCGCCCAGAACCAGGTTCTGTTCATGGCTGACGCGGATTTCGCCGAGCGAAAACCTGTCCGCCAGATCCGCGACGGCCTCCATTTGATCCGCCGTCGCGTCGCCGGGCGTGCCGCCGATGGGCTTCAGCGAAATGTTGGCGATCGCGTAACCCGGCACCTTGTGTTCGGCGACATTGGCGCGCACCCACAGATCGAAGTCGCGATCGCCGCCGCGCCAGGCGTCGAACTCCGGCGAGTTGTCATCCAGCGTGTCGTACTCCGGTGGCGCGAAATAGGCCTTGATGCGCGCGACTTCGCTTTCCGGCAACGCCAGCGGCGTGTCCTTGATCTGCGCCCACTCGTCCTCGACCATCGCCGTGAACTTTTCGGCGCCGGTCTCATGGACCAAGATCTTGATGCGCGCCTTGTACTTGTTGTCGCGCCGGCCGAGCTGGTTATAGACGCGCAGGATGGCTTCCAGATAACTCAGCAGGTGACGGATGGGCAGGAAGTCGCGCACCGTATGCGCGATCATCGGCGTGCGGCCCTGACCGCCGCCGACCAGCACCTCGAAGCCCGGCTCGCCGGCCTCGTTGCGCACCATGCGCAGGCCGATGTCGTGCACCTTTACCGCGGCCCGGTCGTTGGGCGCGCCGGTGATCGCAATCTTGAACTTGCGCGGCAGGAACGAGAACTCCGGATGCAGCGTCGACCACTGGCGCATGATCTCCGCATAGATGCGCGGGTCCTCGATCTCGTCGCCGGCGACGCCGGCATACTGGTCGGCCGTGACATTGCGGATGCAGTTGCCGCTGGTCTGGATGGCGTGCATCTCGACCTCGGCCAACTCGTCCAGGATGTCCGGCACGTCGGGCAGCTTGGGCCAGTTGTACTGGATGTTCTGGCGCGTGGTGAAGTGACCGTAGCCCTTATCATAGACCCGCGCGATATGGGCGAGCTTGCGCATCTGCAGCGACGATAAGACGCCATAGGGAATGGCGACGCGCAGCATATAGGCGTGGAGCTGCAGATAGAGGCCGTTCATCAGCCTGAGCGGCTTGAACTCCTCTTCCGTCAATTCACCGGCGACCCTGCGCGCAACCTGGCCACGGAACTGGCTGACCCGTTCCGCCACCAGCGTGTGGTCGAATTCGTCGTAGCGGTACATTGCCGCTCCCTGTCTACGGTTGTCTTAAGCCGCGGCCGTCTGCGTGCTCGCCTGCTTGCCCAAATCCAATCGGGTCGTCGGCCCGTTGGCGCGGATCACTTCCTTGATGTGGACCGGGCAAACGACGCCATTCTCAACCGTCACCGGTATCAGATAGGCCTCGACAATCAGGCCGTCGGCGACCGCGTGGCCGGCGATAGCGAGCAAGTCCTCGGCCTCGTCCGAACCGTTTCCAACCCGGGCACAACCGACCGTCTCGGTCCATCGTCCGTCGGCGCTCAAATAGACCACCGCACCGTCATCCAGACGGTTGGCGGTGACGATCTGTGTCGTCATAACTGAGTGTCCTCGACTGCCGTATTCCTAGTTTCGTTTATCTTAGGCATCGCGAGGCGGCATTCGCGGTCGCACTAAGCACATCATGGAATCGGCGGAGTACGCTTAACCTAGGCATCACCAGGCGATCTCGCAAATGAGGAATAATCGTAACCATCCCTAGAAATTCTAATCCAAGCGGCATCCTCGTTTCGATCGTCCGCCCCATGATCGGTCCGGCGTAATCAACCGCTTTCACGCCAACGTGATAGCTTTACCGCCTTGGCACACGTAACCTGAAAGTCGGCCTACACCAATAAAATGCGCTCGATCCGGGGAGGATTAGACCATGCGATTTCGCTCGTTCGGAATGCTGTCCGTTGCTGCCGTGCTCGCGGCTGGGAGTCTGGTTTTGGCAGGAGAGATATCGCAAGCTCAGGACCCCGGTGCCATCATCGAGGAACGCCAGGCAAGGATGAAAGAGAACGGCACCGCGATGAGGACAATTGGCGGATATGCTCAAGCCGGCGTCGGCACCCTGGAAGACGTCTCCGCAGCCGCCGCCACGCTGGCCCAGCACGCCATCGACATCCCTGATCTCTACCCCCAAGGCACCAGCCTGACCGATATCACAGATCCCGAGACCGGTGCCAAGCCGGTAATCTGGGAGAAGTGGAATGAGTTTCTCGGCGAAGCCGATGCGTTGGAATTCGAGGCGCTAAAGCTCAAGGAACTCGCCGATAACGGCAATGGAGACGCGATTAGCGCCCAGTTTGAGGTCCTCAGCACCGTAGGTTGTGGAGGGTGTCATCAGACATTCCGCCAAAAGCTGGATTAGCTCATCGTTGCGTAAGTGCGTGGGACGCGGGCGGCCACGCGGGGTCGCTTTCGTCTTCTGGATTTCCCTGGTAATCGCCGGCCCAGCTGCATGGGCGCAGGATCTGCCCGAGGGCGATGCCGAGCGCGGCGAGTATGTCTTCCAACTGGCCGGCTGCCTGGGCTGCCACACGGACTCCGCCAATGACGGGGCGCCCTTGGCGGGCGGGCGTATCTTGAACACCGATTTCGGTTCGTTCGTGACGCCAAACATTACCCCCGACCCCGAACACGGCATCGGCGGCTGGACGCTTGCCGAGTTCGATCGCGCGCTGCGCGACGGTATCGGGCCGGACGGTACGACCTATTACCCGTCGTTTCCCTATGACTACTTCACCGGCATGGAGGACCAGGATGTCGCCGACCTCTATGCCTACCTGATGGCGCAGCCGGCCAGCGACAACGCGGTCAGCGAGCACGATCTGAACTTCCCCTTCGACATGCGCTTTCTGCTGTTCTTCTGGCGCATGCTCTATTTCGAACCTGGGCCCGAAGCCGCCGATCCAGAGCGCGACGAGACCTGGCATCGTGGGCGCTACCTGGTCGATGCACTCGGTCATTGCGGCGCCTGCCACACGCCGCGCACCTGGCTGGGCGGCACGGACACCGACCTCTATCTGGCGGGCAACGGGAACGGGCCCGACGGCGACCTAGTGCCCAACATCACGCCGAACATCGAGACCGGCATCGGGTCATGGTCAGAGCTCGACATGATGCTGCTGCTGCGCGCGGGGTTGCTGCCGGACGGCGACGCGGTCGGCAGCGACATGGCCGAGGTCGTGCGCAACTCTACCAGGGCGCTTAGCGACGAAGATGCGGCCGCGCTGATCGCCTATCTCGCCAACATTCCACCCATCGACAACAGGCCCGTGCGCGGCGAGCCCTGATCGCCATCGCCGTTCACGCGGCCTCACCATCATGTTACTCGACCGCCAACTGGGCCCGCCTAGGATGCTGCCGATTGCAGATTGTTAGGGATCCCAAGGGTTCATGGTCTTGATTTCGAGGCCAGATATGCGAACGGAAGTCTTCCGCACCCTGTGAGCTTGGTGATCAACGGTCTTCGCATTCGCTCCAAACAGGAGGAGTGGAACGCACCACGCAAACCGTTCGCGAAGAGGTGCCGATACCGGCGCGACGCCGAGCGCTGAATTGCCTGGGTGGCGAAGAACGTCATCGGTGCGTAGCAGATCAACGTTTGAAATTGGGAGGTTAGAATGAAGGTATCTCGAGATTTGGGTCTTGCGGCCCTTTCGTTCGTCGTTGCTTTTCCGGCGGTATCGGCGTTGGCCGAACAAACCTATGAAGCAGATCCCGGCCACACGGAAGTTCGTTTCGGCTGGAGCCATGTCGGCGTCTCGAACCAGCACGGCGAGTTTACGACCGTCGACGCGACAGTCGTTCTCGATCCCGACGATGTCGAGGCGTCCAGTGTCTCCGTGACGATTGACGCGTCGAGCGTCTCGACCGGCGTTACCGACCTTGACGACCATCTTCGCAGCGGCGATTTCCTGGGGGTCGACACCTATCCGGAGATCACGTTCGAAAGCACGAAGATCACGCAGACCAGCGAGAACACAGCCGATGTGGAGGGCAACCTGACCATCCACGGCGTGACCAAGCCGGTAACTTTGACAACCACACTCACACATCTGGGCGCGCATCCGCTTGGCGAATTCATGGACTACTACGGTGGTGAGTGGATCGCCTTCAGTGCCGTGACAGAGATCGACCACATGGAGTTCGGGGTTGGCGAGTTCTCGACCGGTCCGATCTCCATCTGGATTGATACCGAAATGAAGGCAAGCAACTGATCACCGTCGCGTTGCCGTTCGCTTCGCAACGTGTATACGTGTAGAGATCGCCGACACCTCTGATCGAGGTGTCGGCGTCCGGCCGTATCGCCATGCTCGGCCGCCGTTTTTCGATGGCAGGTGACGCCATGATGCTGAACAACACGAGAGCTTCCTACGGTCTCGTCGCGCAGCTCCTTCACTGGTCGATTGCCGTTCTGATCCTGGCGCTCATTCCACTTGGTCTGCTCATGCAGGAGCTGCCTGAAGACTCGGTAGCACAAGCAGACAGGAAGCTCATTGTCTATTCTCTGCACAAGACGGTAGGGATCACTCTGTTCGTCCTCGCCGTGATCCGGGTGATCTGGGCCAGCGTTCAGCCGCACCCGCGCCTGCTCAACGCCGACAAGAAGCTAGAGGCCTTTGCCGCCCAAACCGTCCATTGGATCCTGTACGGCGCCATCATCGTCATGCCCGTTACAGGCTGGCTGTACCACGCGGCGACCGAAGGCCTTGCGCCCATCTGGTGGCCATTCTCACAAGACCTGCCCTTCATTCCCAAGGATCCGGATCTCGCATCCTTCTTTGGCGTCGCCCACACCTGCACCGTGATCCTGTTGGGCCTCGCGCTCGTGCTGCATATCGGCGGCGCGTTGAAGCACGCCGTTGTCGATCGCGACGGCACACTGCGGCGCATGATCCCCGGCATGTACAAAGCCAGTGCCGAAGACATTCCGGAAACACCGGTTGCGCGGCGTCCCGCGTTGCTGGCGGCGTTGTCGTTCCTGGTTCTCGCTGCCGCTGTTGTTCTTGTCTACGAAATCGGTGAACGCAGCACGGATTCGGTGGTGGCCGACATCGGTCAAGTTGACGCCGCGGAGACGGGGTGGATCGTCGACATGCAATCGAGCCAGATCAACATCCGGCCCACGATGCAGGGATCGCCGCTGAACGGGACGTTCGGGAACTGGGACGCGGCGATCACGTTTGACCCGGACGATCTCGAGGCTGCGAACGTCGTCGTCACGATCGATATCGGCAGTCTCACCATCGGCAGCGTGACCGAGCAGGCGATTTCGCCGGACTACCTGAACGCGGCCGGACACCCCTTTGCCACCTTCACATCCGACGACTTCGTCAAGACCGGCGAGAACGCTTTTGAGGCGCGCGGTTTGCTGTCACTCGCGGGACAAGAGCAGCCATTGACATTGCCCTTTTCCTTGGAGATCCGAGATGGGCGCGCCTTTGCCGAGGGTGTGACGACAACCGACAGGCTGGCCTTCGGCATCGGTCCCAGCGGCGGCATGGTGGGACCCGATGTCGAGATCGAGATCATCCTGGAGGCGACGAAGTCGGGGGAATGACGATCCAACGGTGCTCGCCGGTTAGGTTCGCCACTGGGGTTTGACGAGAAGCCGCCGTCGCGGGATGGCGAAGCCGGGCTCAGGCGACTAGTCTCTTCCCATGTCGACCATACCGTTTGTCCATGAAGAGACCGTCACCTATCGCGCGGTGACGTCGTGCTCGCCCCAGATACGCCGCGTCGTCGCCGACAACGCCTCGGCCTTCACCTATCACGGCACCGGCACCTACATCATTGGCCGCGGCGAGGTCGCCGTCGTCGACGCTGGACCCGCCGATCCCAAGCACATTGATGCCGTTTTGACGGCGCTCGACGGCGAGACCGTTACCCACCAGCTGGTCACCCACACCCATATGGACCATTCGCCGGGGGCGGCGCTCTTGAAACAGGCGACGGGCGCCGAGACCTGGGCCTTCGGCCCGCACGGTTCCGGGCGGCCGGAACCCGGCATCGTCATTGAGGAAGGCGCCGATCACGACTTCGCCCCGGACCATAAGGTCCGCCATGGCGATGTCATCGAAGGCGCCGGCTGGTCGACTGAGGCCGTCTTCACGCCGGGCCACACGTCGAACCACATGAGCTTCTGTCTACGCGAGGAAAGCGCGCTGTTTTGCGGCGACCACGTGATGGGCTGGTCAACCACCGTCGTCTCGCCGCCGGACGGCGACATGGCGGCTTACATGAAGAGCCTGGATCTGCTGCTAAGCCGCGACGATCGGGTCTATTACCCGACCCACGGACCCGCCATCACCGACCCTGAGACCCATGTCCGGGCCCTGATCGATCATCGCCAGGCGCGCGAGGCCCAGATCATAGCGCAGATCGAGGCGGGCACCCACACCATCGCCGACATGGTGGAGGCCATGTACGCCGATGTGCATCCACGCCTACATCCGGCCGCGCGACGTTCCGTGCTGGCCCACCTGATCCACATGGCCGAGACTGGACGCGTGGTGACCGACGGTCCGCCGGAGGAGACGTCGGTCTACAGACTTCCCTGAACAGCACAGATTGTGCGGTCGATCGTGGCGATGGCGTCGTCGAGCACGGCTTGGCTTACGGCCGGGCGGCCCGCGAAGTCGATCCAGGCGGTCAGATCGACTAGACGCGACAACGCCTGCCAGTCATCGGGCAGGCTGCTGTCGATGGTCCGGTAGCCCCGCTCCAGAGACACCAGAAACGATGGACGCCCATCCAGTGGAGGGCGAGTCAGGTTGCCGAGATCGAAGAACGGCGAACCGGCAAAGGCAAACTCCCAGTCCAGTATGGCAGCAACGTCGAACGTACCGTCCGTCTGCTTGATCAGGATGTTCGAACCACCGAAATCCGCATGGGTCAGGCATGCCGGCCCTTGCCAGTGGTCCAGCCTGCCCGCGTGTCGTTCGACATAGGCCATGAGTTCGCGGCATCGGGCCTTCCCCAGACGTTTTCCAACCAACTCGTCGGCCAGATTTGCGGCGCAAAAGGCGATCAGGCCCGCGCCCCCGGGCGAAAAGGCTTCGACGACCTTGAGATCGCCATCGAGGAATCCAGATTGGCCGAAGCGCACGCCATGCATCGTCGCCAGCAGTCGACCGAGTGTCTCGCCGAGGGCATCGAGCTCGGATTGCTCAAGTTGCGGCAACATACTGTCCAGCGTGACGCCGTCGATCCAGCGCAACAGGGCGAACGGCGCCCCCAGCCGCTCGGGATCGGGCTCGACATGCAGATAGTCGGCGAGAGGAACCCGTCCATCCAAACGTGCCGCGATCGCTGCTTCCTTCATCATCTGCCCGGGATCGCGCTGGTATAGACGCAAGACCAGATCGCCGGGTTCGCCGGCAAACGATAGATGAAGGTTTGTGTTGGCCAAGCCACCGGATAACGGCGTGACCGAACGCAGCCGCGCGCCGGGAACAATCGCGGCGATGGCGTCGGCAAGCCGGGCGTCATCCACCTCCAGCGCAGGCGTACCGCGCTGCCAGGACTGCCTTAGCGCGTGGTCGCCGTCGTCCGACAAAGCAGGCGGTGTCAGTCGGATTTCGGTGACGGCTGAAAGGCCTTGAGCATCGCCACCAAATTGGCGTCGCGCCATGCCTCCAACGTCTCGACCGATGCGTCGCCGACCATGGCATCGACCGAGGCAATCAGCGCCTGTTTGTCTTCCTCTTTGCCGGTCCAGCCGAAGTGGTCGATCATGTGGCGCACACCGCCCTTGCCGCCGCCCAGGTGATAACACATGACCGGGCCGGCAAAAGCCCAGCGCATGCCGGGACCGTAGCTCATCGCCGTATCGATATCCTCGAAGTCGCATATGCCCTGGGCGACCAGGCTTGATGCTTCCTCGAAGATGACATGCTGCAGCCGGTTGGCGACGTAGGCTTCGATCTCCTTCTTCAGCGTCATCGCCTTCTTGCCGACGGCCTCATAGAACGCATGCGACCAGGTCAGCACCTCCGGCGCCGTCTTTTCACCGCCGACCACTTCAACCAGCGGAACCAGATAAGACGGTACGAAAGGGTGGCCGATGATAGCCCGCTCGGGGCGCCCGCACTTTGACTGCAGGCTGGTCGGCAGGAAGGCAGAGCTGGAGCTGGCGATCACCGTGTCGGCGGGCGCGGCGGCATCGATTTCGGCGAACAGGTCGATCTTGAGCTGTTCGCGGTCGGGCGCGCTTTCCTGGATGAACTCGGCATCGGCGACGGCTTTGGCGAGATCCGGCTCGAAAGAAAGCCTCTCGCGGCTAGCGCCCGGCTTCAGGCCGAGTTCCTCCAGATAAGGCCAGGCCTGATCGACGTTGACGCGCGCCTTGGCTTCAGCGTCCGGCGCCGGATCGGTCATGGTGACGTCCCTGCCCTGGGCCAGGAACCAGGCGGCCCAGCCGCTGCCGATGGTGCCGGAACCGACGCAGGTGATTTTGGTGACGTTCTCCGGGGCTGGACGGGTCATGGCCGCACTCTCCTGTTGATGTTCTTGGTGATCATTTGGTCAGCACACGTTCGACGGCACGCTGCCAGCCGTCGTAGAGCCGGTCGCGTTCGTCGGGGTCAAGCTTGGGCTCATAACGGGCATCGCGCTGCCAACGCCCGGCAATGTCATCGAGCGACGCAAACATGCCGCACTGCAGTCCCGCCAGATAGGACGCGCCCAGCACCGTCGTCTCGGGAATTGTCGGGCGTTCAACCGGCAGGTCGAGCATGTCAGCCAGGTTCTGCATCAGCCAGTCGTTCGCCGTCATGCCGCCGTCGACACGCAGCGCCGCCGGCGCCGCGCCGTCGGCCGCCATCGCGCCCATCAAGTCGCGGGTCTGGTAACACACCGCATCAAGCGCGGCGCGCACGATGTGCGCCATGCTGGCATCGCGCGTCAGGCCCAAGAGCGCGCCGCGCGCATCCGCATCCCAGAACGGCGCGCCCAGGCCGGTGAACGCGGGCACCAGATAGACACCGCCGCTATTCTCGACCGATGCGGCAATCGCGGCCGTCTCGTTGGCGTCCTTGAACAGGCCGACCTTGTCGCGCATCCACTGCACCGCCGCGCCGGCCGTAAAGATACTGCCTTCCAGCGCATAGGTGGCCTTGCCCGCCAGCCGATAGGCAACGGTGGTCAACAGCCGGTTCTGCGAGGTCATGACCTCCGTGCCGGTATTGGCGAGGACAAAACAGCCGGTGCCATAGGTGCTCTTGACCATGCCCGGCTCGAAGCATGCCTGACCGACGGTTGCGGCCTGCTGGTCACCGGCCACACCGCCAATGCCGATGGCACCGCCCAGAAGATCGGGGAGCGACGTACCGAAGTCGTCGGCTGAGTCCTTGACCTCCGGCAACATGGCGCGCGGCACGCCGATGAGCTCAAGCAGCTCGTCATCCCATGCCTGTTCGTGAATGTTGAACAGCATGGTGCGCGAGGCGTTGGTCGCGTCGGTTGCGTGCACCGCGCCGCCAGTCAGCCGCCAAATGAGGAAGCAGTCGACGGTGCCGAACGCCAGATCGCCCCGTTCGCCTGCTTCGCGCGCGCCCGGCACGTTATCCAGGATCCACGCGATTTTGGTTCCGGAGAAGTAAGGGTCGATGACCAGGCCCGTCTTGTCGTTAACAAGCGGGCTGTGGCCGGCTTCGTGCAGCGCCGCACAGCGATCGGCCGTGCGCCGGTCCTGCCAGACGATGGCGTTATGGATCGCCTTGCCGGACTTACGATCCCACACCAGCGTCGTCTCACGCTGGTTGGTGATACCGATGGTCGCAACCTGCGCGGCGTCGACATTTGCGCGTTCCAATGCCTGGCGCGAAACAGCCGTGACCGATTGCCAGAGGTCGCTGGGATCATGTTCAACCCAGCCGTCGGCGGGAAAGTACTGGGGAAACTCGATCTGCGACATGGTGACGGGGCTGGCGTCGGCATCGAACAAGACCGCGCGCGAACTGGTCGTGCCCTGATCGATGCCAAGAATGTAGCTCTTTTCCGTCATCGGTAAGCACCGTCGGCGGCTAGATAGTTTTTGACGTAATCGCCAACACCTTCTTCAAGACTGGTGAACGGCTTGGTGTAGCCGGCATCGCGCAGCTTCGTCATGTCAGCCTCGGTCGCGTATTGATAGCAACCGCGCAGGATATCAGGCATCTCGATGAACTCGATCCGGGGCTCGTGCCCGATCGCGGCAAACATGGCATGCGCTAAATCCAGCCATGTGCGCGCCTGGCCGGTTCCGACGTTAAAGAGGCCGCTGACATCGGAGTGCTTAAGCAACCACGCGACGACATCGACACAATCGGCGACATGGATGAAGTCGCGGGTCTGACCGCCATCGGGATAGTCGTCACGATAAGATTTGAAGAGCCGCATTGGACCGCCCGCCGCCAGATCCGGATAGGCCTTGACGATGACGCTGCGCTGGTCGCCCTTGTGGTACTCGTTCGGGCCATAGACGTTGAAGAAACGCAGACCGGCCCATTGCGGCGGCGTCTTGCGGCCCATGCCGACTTCGCGCATGACCAACTGGTCGAACAACAACTTGCTGGCGCCATAGGGCGTGATCGCCCGGAGCCGCTCTAGCGCGCCCGTCGATTCGTCGTCGACAAAGCCCTGCTCGCCGTCGCCATAAACCTGGGCCGACGAGGCGTAGATCAACGGGACGTCATGGTCGGCGCACCAGTCCCACAGGAAAAGCGACAACCACACATTGGAGCGCAGGATCAGATCGACGTCGGTTTCCGTCGTCGACGACACCGCGCCCATATGGATGATCGCCTCGAGGTCGCCGCGGCCCTTCAGCCACGACACGATCTGGTCGGGCTCAACGATCTCTGCGACATTGTGCTTGGCGATGTTGGCGCGCCGGTGGTCGTCATTGACCGAATCGGCGACCGCGATCGGGCTGTTGGTCGTCGCCGTGAGGTCCGCGACAATGTTCGAGCCGATGAAACCGGCACCGCCCGTCACCAGGATCACGAGTGCGGGTCCTCGGCCAAGCCAAGTTCGATCTCCAGCGCACCACACAGCATCTGGCCCAGCATGATGTGCATCTCCTGTACGCGCGCTGTGACCGTCGACGGCACCATCAGCAGAGGATCGGCCAGGCCGACCAATTCACCACCGCCACCACCTGTAAGAGCGGCCGCGGTCAACCCCATGTCCTGGGCTTGGCGCAGTGCCAGTTTGATGTTGGCGCTGCGGCCTGACGTCGAGATACCGATGGCGACGTCGCCGGCGCGGCCAAGCGCTTCGATCTGGCGGGCGAACAGGTATTCGAAACCCAGGTCGTTGCCGATTGCGGTCAACGCGGAGGTGTCAGTCGTCAGCGCGATCGCGGCGATGGCCGTGCGGTTGTCGACGTAACGAACGGTCAATTCGGTCGCCAGGTGCTGGGCGTCGGCCGCGCTGCCGCCATTGCCGAAGAAGAGCAGCTTGCCATCGGCCTTGATGCTGGCAACGGCGATATCGACCAGACGCCGGAACGGCGCGGCTAGTTCGGCGCCGGTCGCCGCGGCGACCTCCTTGTGCTGCGCCAGCTCGGCGTCGAAAAACCGCTCGATGTCCATGAACCGCTGTCCCTTCCCGGTGCTTCCCGCATAGACCCCGGAAGGGAGCCGGTCAAGCCGATGCGCCCAACCAAGCGATGTGCTCGTCGGCCTCATCCAGGCGTTCGATCCGCCGCGCCTGAAACTGGTCACCGGCCAGGGACAGGGCGCGTTCGGCCTCGCCCTCGTCATACCCTTCGCCCAGCAGCAGGCCGCCCGCCAGACCAGCCCGGCTGGCGGCCATGAGATCCGTCGCGCGGTCACCGATGATCCACGATCGCGCGAGGTCGGCGCCCAAAAGGTCCGCCGTCATCAACAGCATGCCGGGATTGGGTTTGCGTGCGGGGTGATCGGCGGAGTCAAAGGGCGGACGGGCGTCGGCGTGGAACGGGCAAGCGAAGACCGCCTGCACCGCCGCCTTGTCGTCACCCAACTGCCGCGCGATCTCGTCCTCGACCGCCGCCAGATCGGACCAGCCATAAAGGCCGCGCCCGACACCGGATTGATTGGTGACGACGACGACGCCCGCGCCAGCCTGCGATGCCCGTGTGATCAAGCCGACGACACCATCAATCAGCCGAACGTCGCCCGGACGATGCAGATAGGTCACTTCCTCGACAATGACACCGTCACGGTCCAGAAACAGGACAGGCCGATCGCGCAGGCCGCCGGCCTCAACGCGCAGATCGCGCCAGATGCCATCGTCGCAGACGCGCGTGTCAGCCGGTTTGCAGGACATCCCGCTCCTCGCCCCATAGCGCCAGGCAGGTCAGGACGCCGGTAAAGACCGCGCCGGTATCGATGCCGATGCGGTTGGGCCGGAACTCCGGCTCCAGGCGAATGGAGTGACCGTGCACCACCATCTTGCCAAACGCTTGCGGGCTTTCCAGGAACGCCTCGCGGATCCAGATCAGGTCCTCGGGCCGCTGATCGTCCAGCGCGACGCCGGGCCTGACCCCGGCGTGGGCAAAGAAGTAGTCGCCTTCGCTGTGGCTCAGCACCAGGTTCTCCAGGAACTGGCGGTGGCTGGTCGGCAGATTCCTCACGAACTGGTTTTGCAGGAAGCCCAGCACATCCTCTTGCGCCGCCGGCGGGCTCTGACAATCGA
Source organism: Pseudomonadota bacterium (assembly GCA_039028155.1). Taxonomy (NCBI): domain Bacteria; kingdom Pseudomonadati; phylum Pseudomonadota; species Pseudomonadota bacterium. The sequence continues at coordinate 19,829 of JBCCIS010000048.1, read as the reverse complement.
CGCCGTAACTGAGCAGCGTCGTATCGCCGCCGAAACCCATCCATCCTGGACCGACGGAGCTGTCGGTGAGGAACCTCATCATGGCGTCTTCGTGGTTGCCTTTCAGGAAGACGCACTCGAAGTCGGGCAGCGGTGCCTTGATCAGCATATCGATGACGCCGCGCGAATCCTGGCCGCGATCGACATAGTCTCCCAGATAGACGGCGACCTTGCGCGAAACCCCCAGCGTGGCCGCATGATCGAGGATCCGGCCATGCAGGGTGTCCAGGAGGTCCGGACAGCCGTGAATGTCCCCGATCGCGTAGATCGCCGTATCAGCGGGCGCGGCGGTCGGCTCCACGGCCTTGTTTGACGATCGAAACAAGGTTCGCAGCATAGCAGGGGGAGATATAGGTCCTGCGGCGCCGACGAGCAATCGGCCCCCTCCGTGGTGGGTAGACGCGCCTCACCATGGGCCTGCCCGCAATCGCCGGCGCTTTCTCCCGGTGACCGCTTGACAAGGGCGGGGAAACAGCGTTCATCGGCCTCGCAAGGGGACCCCGTATCGGGAATGCCGGGAGACATGTGACCATGGCCGAAGCCGAGCGTAGACGCCGCGCTCTTATCACCGGGATTACGGGCCAGGACGGCTCATACCTCAGCGAATTGCTGATCGCCAAGGGTTATGACGTCCACGGCATCATCCGCCGCGCCAGCATGTTCAATACCGGCCGTATCGAGCACCTTTACCGCGACCCCCACGACCCGGAAGCGCGCCTGTTCGGCCATTACGGCGACATGACCGACGGCACCGCGCTGCGCCGGATCATCGAGGCGGTGGAGCCGGACGAGATCTACAACCTCGCCGCCCAATCCCATGTCCGCGTCTCGTTCGACGAGCCCGAATACACCGCCGACGTGGTCGCCATGGGTGCGTTGCGGCTGTTGGAATGCCTGCGCGATTATGTCGCGCGCACCGGCCGCGATGTCCGCATGTACCAGGCGGGATCATCGGAAATGTTTGGCGACGCGCCGCCGCGCCAGAATGAAGCAACACCGTTCCAGCCGCGCAGTCCCTACGCCACCGCCAAGGTGGCGGCGCATGAGCACGCGCGGAACTATCGCGAGGCCTATGGCCTGTTCGTCGCCAACGGCATTTTGTTCAACCACGAGTCACCCAGGCGCGGCGAGACCTTCGTCACCCGCAAGATCACGCGTGCCGTCGGGCGCATTCGCGAAGGCCTTCAGGACAAGCTTTACCTCGGCAATCTGGATGCCCGGCGCGACTGGGGTTTCGCCGGCGATTATGTCGATGCCATGTGGCGCATGCTGCAGCACAACACGCCGGACGACTTTGTCGTCGCGACCGGTCAGTCCCATTCAGTGCGCGACTTTCTGGAAGCCGCTTTCGAGCAGTCCGGCCTCAATTGGCAGGATCATGTCGAATTCGACGAGCGTTATCTGCGCCCTACCGAAGTCGATCATCTGGAAGGCGACGCTGCCAAGGCCACGGAAAAGCTGGGCTGGACCGCGACGACCGACTTCAACGCCCTGGTCGCCATGATGGCCGAGGCCGACCACGAACTGGCACGACGCGAACGCACCCTGGTCGACGCCGGCCTCGGCGAGGGCCTGACCGCCCTTCATGGATAAGGACGCCCGTATCTACGTCGCCGGCCATCGCGGCATGGTCGGCCAGGCGATCGTGCGCCGCCTCGAGGCCGAAGGTTATGCCGCACCGATCACCCGGACCCATGGCGAACTCGATCTGACCGATCAGGCGGCGGTCAGAGCGTTCTTCGAGGCCGAACGGCCGAGCCACGTGTTTCTGGCCGCCGCCAAGGTCGGCGGCATCCTGGCCAATGACAGCTATCCCGCCGATTTCATCCGCGACAACCTGGCGATCCAGACCAACGTGATTGACGCGGCCTGGCGCAGCGGCGCCCAAAAATTGCTGTTCCTCGGCTCGTCCTGCATCTATCCGCGCGACGCTGCCCAGCCGATCCGCGAGGACTATCTCCTGACCGGCCCCCTGGAGCCGACCAACCAGTGGTACGCCATCGCCAAGATCGCCGGTATCAAGATGTGCCAGGCCTATCGCCAGCAGCATGGCTTCAACGCCATCTGCACCCAGCCGACCAACGTGTTCGGCCCGGGCGATAACTATGATCCGGAAACCAGCCACGTGTTGGCGGCCCTGATCCGCAAGTTCCACGAAGCCGTCCGGCGCGGCGACGAGACAGTGACGGTTTGGGGTACCGGCCGGCCGCAGCGTGAGTTCATCCACGTCGACGACTTGGCCGATGCCTGTCTTTTCCTGATGAAGACCTACGACGAGCCCGACATCATCAACATTGGCACCGGCAAGGATATCTCGATCGCCGATCTCGCCGCGTTGATCGGCGAGATCGCGGGGTTCAAGGGAACAATCGTCTACGACAGCGACAAGCCAGACGGCACGCCCCGGAAGCTGCTCGACGTCGGACGTCTGAGCGCCCTTGGCTGGCAGGCGCAGATACCGCTCAAGGCCGGCATCGCGCGCACCTACGAAGAAGCCGCCGCCCTGCTGGACGACGGCTAGTACGGGAGCGGGCTCGTGATGTCAGCTATCGCGAACACCTTAGAGCAGATCGCCTTCTATCTAATTTGCTTGCGATCCGCTCTCGTGCCCGCGTGACCATCGCTTACTTGTCGTGGTTACCGCGGTTGTTGACCGGCGCGACCGTTTCGGCGTCACGCGAGAAATCCGTGGCCGGCGGGGTCATCTCCTGGCGCAAGGCCGACAGATGCAGGTCGATGCCCAGGAGTTGCTGATTGGTGACGGCGATATCCGTCCGCAACTCGCCTATCGAACTGGTTATGTCATCGTCGATGCCGGCGACCTCGCTGACCACAGCAACGCGGTTGGCGACCATCTCTTCCTGAAGTACAATTAACGACGAATCAAGAACGGTAAGATCAGTTCTTAAGTCTTTGATGGAGCCAATCATGACAACCATGAGTATTGTCATGGCAGCGCCAAATATACCGATAAGATAAGGTGTCGAACTGCGCTCCGGTTTCTTGCCCGGCTTTGCCGGTGCTGACTGGTTTGTCATGTCTGTTCATCCCGGAAATTTTTCTTAGATTACGTCAAATACCGGACAGCGTAAACGTCACCCCCTGTGACAGCGATCACGCCGCCCCCGAAAGGGCTAACTCTTTGGTATAGGGCGAACTCTACGGTTGGGGAAGTCCGCTGGCAGCCGGCCACGCGGCGGCGGAGGATGGTGCCGAAGGGGAGAATCGAGCACCCGATCTATCGATGACGATTCACCTGCGATGGCCCTGGGCTAATTCGGCAAACCGATGTGTTGATGAGCGCACATGCCGCCAATGCCCCTGTCGTTCATCATTCCCGGTCACCATTGGCAGGCAAAGGCCGGCACGCAGCACAAAGGGCCGGGCTTGAGCATGACGCCCGCATGTGGGACATCGCCTGTCGCGGGGTGTGGTGGGTCCGCTCTGGTTCCCAGCCCTTCCGCGCGAAGCACGTTCTGGATTCTCATCGATGATGCAGCACCTACCAACGGCCGAGACACTCGATCAGCTGGAGCATGTGTGGCCGGTCGACTCGATGGCCGATGCGCTGATCACCCGTATCTTCGAGACCCACAGCCTGCGAGCGGTGAGCCACATCCTTCAGGCATGTGCGGGGTACAGCGACATCACGCGCCTGTCGGCGGAGACGTGCGATCTGCCCGCACCCCTTCTGGCCGAGCTTCATGCTTACTTCGAGAACGCCAACGCCGCGCAACTTCCGTCCTGGGCAGACACCGCGCGAATTGACGACGCAGCCGACGTGTTTCGGGAGCACCAGTTCACGACCTATATCGTCATGGCCGGCGCGACCCTGCCAGAGTGCTACATCAGCCGGGACATCGCTTCCATCCTGGGTGTGACTCACCGTATGGACGACGATGCGCATCGCCGCATCATCGAAACGCTGCAGTTCTTCATATTGATCATGACGCCCGGGAGTCTTACCGGCACCGAACGGCCGGGCGTGCTGGATATTCACAAGATCAGGCTAATGCACGCGGCGATCCGACACCTCATCCGTCAACGGCAGGCAGCGGACGCGTCAGCGTCCCACCACCAACTCGCCAAGCGCCTGATATCCGGGCGCTATGGCGAGACCAGCCCCATCAACCAGTGTGTCATGGCCCTGACGCTGCAGACCTTTTCTTACGTGATCATACGCGGCTTGACGCAACTGGGCGTCGACCTCACGAAACAACAGCAAGACGACTACATTCACACGTGGAGCGTGGTGGGGCACCTTCTGGGCATTGACGATGATCTACTGCCCAACGATGTCGATCAGGCGCGCGACCTATTTACGCTTCTGAAGCAGCGCCAGAGGGCGCAGACCGCGCACGGCAGCCAGCTGGAGCGGTCCCTGCTGCGCTTTACCGAAAGCCTGTTGCCCTGGTACCTGCGCACCATTCCCCGGCAAATCACATTCGATCTGATGGGCGAGGACGACTGCGCGTTCTTGGGATTGGGAACGGCCAGTCGAATAGCCCGGCTCTGGAATGTGCTTCCCCTCCAAATGGCCCATCTGCTTAATCGTCGGTATCGCTTGCCGATCGCGGGACAGTCACGCCATCCCCATGCCTGCGAGTATGTTGCGCGCCATCTGCTGTCCAAACTCGCAGCTCTCCCGTCGAGCGAGAACGGACGCGCCTTCGAGCTGCCCGATCATTTGAGAACATTCTGAAGGGCTGGTCCGCTGTGGCGGACCGTTGCCGCGCTTCGTGCCCTCAGCCGACTCAGCCCAAGACAACAAGTCCAATACCGGCAAGAAACAAGACCACCGGCAAGGCCCGGTGCCGCCCCATACGCTGAAGCGCCTGCAACACCAGCAGGCCGGCATAAATCGTGACGATGTATATCGGCACGACCTGGATCGACGTGAGATGCCAGAGGTCGGGCGGATTGTAGTAGGCGTAGTACTGCCGGAGTGTGACCAGGAAATAGAGATTGCCGGCCACTTCCCACACCAAGGGCGCTTCCAGGCCGAGGATCAAAGCCTTGCCAAATGTGCTTCGCAAAAGCGGTGGCAAACGATGGTCCTGGACTCGCTGGATGAGATAAACGTGGCAGCCAAAGGCTGGCCAAATCAAGATGCCTAAAGCGGAAACGCTTCGATCATGCAGCGGCAGAACGCGGTACTCCCATAGCAACGCGCCGACCAACCACTGGTAGACCGCATTGACAACAATCTCCGAGAGGATCGCCAGAAGGAATACGGCCGCAGCAGTCAACGCGAGGTCGTAGTACCGAATGGGCCGACCCGGGCCGAGCAGGCGATGATAGACGCCATAGGAGACGGTCACGAGAAGCGCCGAGAAACCGACACCTGCCAAGATGGACGCTACCATAGTCGAACGGTTCCTGCGGTCTTCCGAGCGTGGTCTCTATCTCGATCTGTCAGCAGGCTGGATCCGGCTGTCTAGCACAACACGGCGCCGAGGACTTTTGAGGCGCGGCATCTTTTCACGGGGTCGAAGAATGGTGCCGAAGGGGAGATTCGAACTCCCGACCTACTGATTACGAATCAGTTGCTCTACCACTGAGCTACTTCGGCGAACCCGTGCGTTGATGGGCGCGGAAGCTAGTGTTTCGCTTCCCGGGCGTCAATGGGGCGGTGAAACGTCTCGGCGGGTGCCCCCGGCGGACGGTCTGCTCTAGGCTTGCGTCCCACAACCGGTCGGAGAGGGAACGATGGAAAACAAGAGCCCGTGGCAGGCGATCGCCGAGGCGCTGGCCGCCGAAGGGGTCGAGCGGCTCTACGGCATGCCCGGCAACCCCCTGCATCTGGTCGCCGATATTGCCGAGCATACGGGCATAGACATCGTCCTGACCCGCCACGAGCACTCCGGCGTCGCCTGCGCCTTTGCCGCCGCGCGCCTGACCGGCCGCCCGGAGATCTGCTTTGGCAACCCGGGGCCCGGCATCACCAACCTGGCGACGGGCCTTTTGGAAGCCCATTCGGCGTCGCTGCCGGTGATCGCGCTTGCCAACGGCGTACCGCTGGGAAGTGACGGCCAGGGCGCGTTCCAGGAGCTTGACGCCATCGCGCATTTGAAGCCGGTGACCAAGTGGGCGGTGCGCATCACAGATCCCCTAACGACCCCTTGGGTTATCGCGCGCGCCTTCGACGTCGCGGTGAACGGCAGGCCCGGGCCGGTGTTCATCGAGGTGCCGTCGGATATCGGCCTCAAACCCGTTGCCATGCCGGCCTATCAGAAGGCGCTCGGCCGCCACCTGAGCCGACCCGACGGGTCGGACGTCGCGGCTGCGGCCTCGGTGCTCGCCGAAGCGAAGCGCCCGCTGATCTGGTGCGGCAGCGGCGCGGTATCGTCGGGCGCCTTCGATCAGGTCCAAACGCTTGCCGAGACCCTGGGCGCGCCCGTCATGACGACGCCGGGCGGACGCGGCATCATCGCCGAGGACCATCCCCTGTCGCTCGGCCAGACCGGCCTTTACTTCACGGAGGCCGGCAAGGCCTATCACGACAACGCCGATCTCTTCTTCACCATCGGCACGCGGCTTGAGGATTTTTCGACCGGCGGCTGGCGCTACTGGCCGGACGGCGTCCAACACATCCAGCTCGACATCGCGCCGGAGGCGATCGCGCTCAACAAACGCCCGGACATCGCGCTTGCCGGTGACGCGGCGCTTGGCCTGGCGGACATCCTGGCCGCCCTACCGTCAATCGATCGAGACCGACGCGAGGCCCGCGTCACGGCGGTCGAGACGTCGCGCGCTACCTATCTGGCAGAGACCGAAGCGGACAGCGCAGAACCGAGAACGCCGATCCGCACACGGCAAGTCATGCAGGCGCTGAATCGGGTCTTTGGCAAGGAGACCGTCATCGTGCACGAGAACGGCGGCGCGGACCTGTGGTCCTACTACTGGCCCTACTACAAGGTCCTCGATGCCGGCTGTTCGATCCCCATGGGCGAGCAGACGGCCATGGGCATGGGCGTGATCGGGACCATCGGCGCCAAGCTCTCAGCCCCCGACAAGAACATCGTCTGCGTCACCGGCGACGGCGCCATGCAGATGGCGATGATGGAGCTTGCCACCGCCGCCGAACAGAAGCTTGGCGTGACCTGGGTCGTCCTAAACAACAAGGCCTTCGGCTGGCCGCAGTATTCCCAGGTGCTGACCGGTAAACAGGAGGTCGCGACCAACTTCCTGGTCGGCGCCGACCTCACGGCGATCGCGGCGGCCCAGGGCTGCGAAAGCGAACATGTCGAGGACCCCGGCGATGTCGAGCCGGCGCTTCAACGCGCGGTTGCGGCAAACAAGAAGGGTGTTCCCTTTCTCCTCGACATCACCATCGAGAAGCACGATTACCCGCCCCACTTCGTCGCGCACCACAAGGCGACGCGCGGCGGTTAGCTGCTCTCCTGAAGCTTCGCGATCGTGCGATCGACGCGCGCGGCTCTGGTCGCGTCTTTCTTGGCGTCGAAGATATGTTCGGAGATCATCCGGCGGTCAGACGCGTTCATTCTGGCCCAGCGGTCTGCCAACTTGTTTTCCGCCAACGCCGCTTCCAGTGCTGGCGGCGTCTGCGGTGCATCCGAGACCGTCACATCAACCTCGTCGCCCTCGTCCACCCTCAGCCGGCCGCATTGCGGTTTGGTCAGTTCCATGAACCAGCGCTGTCCGTCGCCCCAAGGTTTGATTGAGCGACGACCAATCGCGATGGCGTTGACCGAGACCTCGACAACAAATGTCGCGGCGGCCCCCAACGAAGAGACGACATCCGCCGGCACCATCAGATAGATCGGCAGGTCCGGTTGATGGCGTTCCAGCTTCGCGCGAAAGCCATGTTCGGAATTACCCACGACCTGCCTTTCGTCAGAACGTGTCGATGGGGATCTTGAGATAGGAGACGCCGTTGGCTTCCGGCGCCGGCACGTGGCCGGCGCGAATGTTGACCTGCACCGCCGGCAGGATCAGCGCGGGCGCCGAGAGCGTCGCGTCGCGGGTCGTGCGCATGGTGACGAACCCGGCCTCGTCAATCGTGTCATTGACGTGGATGTTCTCACGGCGGTGGTCGGCGACGCTGGCTTCATAGGCGAGCTCGCGCCCGTTGGGCTGATAGTCGTGGCAGACGAACAAACGGGTCTCCGCTGGCAGTTCAAGGATGCGGCGGATCGAAGCGTATAGCTCTGCCGCATCGCCATCAGGAAAGTCGCAGCGCGCCGTGCCACTGTCGGGCATGAACATCGTGTCGCCAATAAATGCGGCATCGCCGATCACATAGGTGATGCAGCCCGGTGTGTGGCCGGGTGTCGCCATGACGCGCGCCTGCATGGCGCCGATCATGAACGTCTCGTTATCGGCGAACAGATGGTCGAACTGGCTACCGTCGGCCGTCACTTGGTCGGCGATGTCGTAGAGCTTGACGAAGTTGCCTTGCACCTGCGCGACGCCGGCGCCGATGCCGGTCAGCGCGCCAAAGCGGTCCTTCAGGTAAGCCATCGCCGTCATGTGATCGGCGTGGGTATGGGTGTCGAGGATCCACGCGACCTTCAAACCCTCCGCCTCGACAAAGGCGATGAGTTTGTCGGCGCTTTCGGTCGCGGTGTGGCCGGACGGCGCATCATAGTCCAGCACTGAATCAATAATCGCACAGGCCGGGCCGTCCGGCTCGGCGACGACATAGGTGAGCGACGATGTGCGCGGGTCGAAGAAGGTCGTGACGTTGGGGTTCATGGGCGGCGGAACGTCTTTCCTGATTGGGTGAAGGGGGTTAGCGGAACTCCTGGTGCCGATCGAAGACGAAGGCGCCGTCCATCAAGGTGCCGTCGACCTCTGTCTCGAACAGTTCTTCTGCCGGGCGCTCGAAGATATCCCGGTCGACGATGGCGATGTCGGCCGCCATGCCGGTCGACAATCGGCCGCGGTGGTTCTCGGCAAAGCCCGCGTGCGCGCCGTTCTCCGTATAGGCGCTGAGCGCCTCTTCGAGCGTCAGCGCCTGATCGCCGCCGATGACATGACCCGACGATGTTTCGCGGGTAAGCGCCGCATAGAGATTGACGAACGGGTTAACGTCAGACACCGGCGTATCAGAGCTCATGGCCGGTTTGAGGCCGACACGTTGCCAATGCGCCATGGGGTACGCCCAGGCCGAGCGTTCTTCGCCGAGTACGTTGAGGTAGCTGTCACCGAAGTCGCGCATGAAGATTGGTTGTGGCGCCGGCGTCAGGCCAAGGTCGATCATGCGCTGGATGTTCGCGTCGTCGACCCAGCCGCAGTGTTCGATACGGTGCCGGTGATTGTCGCGCGGCAGTCGTGCGAGCGCGCGGTCAAGCGCCTGAATGGTCTGGTCGACCGCCGCATCGCCGATCGCGTGGATCGCGATCTGATAGCCGCGGTCGTGATAGTGCGCGACCATGTCGTCGAGATCGCGGTCTTCCAGGATCAGGACCCCGTCGGCGCCGTTCGAATAGGGCTTGCGCATGGCGGCGGTACAGCCGCCAGCGCTGCCGTCGGTGAAGAATTTTATCGGACCGACCGTCAACCGCCCGTTGCCGGTGCCGGTCAGACGGCCCTTGGCATAGGCCTGATCGGCGATACCGTCCGGTCCGCCGGCTATGCCCATGTACATGCGCACGGGCAAGCGCCCCGTTGCGGCGGCTTCCTCGTAAGCCTCGACATCGCGCCAGCCGCCATGGGCACCGACACACGCGTCCATGACCGAGGTGATACCATAGGAAAGGCATCGCTCGCCTGCCGACTGGACCGCCGCCATCAGATCTTCCAGAGACGGCGTCGGGATCTTCGATCTGACAAGCACCTGGGCGCGTTCCTGAAGCAGGCCGGTCGGCTCGCCGTTGACCTTCTCGATCACGCCGCCATCAGGCTGCGGCGTATCGCGGTCGATGCCGGCGAGCTTGAGCGCCGCCGAATTGGCGACCCCCATATGGCCACAACAGCGGCCGAGCCAGACCGGATTGTCGGGCGCCACCTGGTCGAGTTCGTGGCGTTGGGGATGCCGGCTCTCGGCAAACACCGTGTGGTCGTAGCCGCGCCCCTCGAACCAATCGCCGGGCGGCGTCTGAGCGGCCCGCGCGGCGACGCGTTCGAGCAGGCCGTCGAGCGTGTTGACCTCGGATGCCCGCAGATTGATGTGCTGGGCGGCGCGGCCCAAGGACATCAAATGCATGTGAGCATCGTAGAACCCCGGCATGGCGAGCCTGCCGCGCAGGTCGATCACCTCGGTCGCCGGGCCGACAAGCACCTCTATCTCGCTTTCGAGGCCAGCCGCCATGACACGGCCGTCCTTCACCGCAAGCGCCTCGGCCGCGCCCAGGTCCAGACCGCACCACACGCGGCCACCTTTGAGAACCAGATCAGCCTTACCGTCGACCGCCATACCGCCTTCCCGTCACATCTCTAGCGTGCGGGAGGGTAAAGTGGATCGTGCTCGGATGGAACCTTCAGACAAAGCTCACCTGGTCATGTGAGCCGGTCACCAGGCTTGAGAAGCGCAGCGGTGATGCTTTTGCCATTTACCGGCGTCACGCGATGACCGAGCATCATCGACCTCACGATGGGCCAAGAACACGATCCGAGGCAGGTGTTCCAGCGTGAGCGAGTTACGTCTTGGTCCCGTTGCGACATGCCGGAGCAAGTGAGTGCAAAAGACGACCGTGAACCCAGACCAGACTGACGCTTACGTCCATGACTACGACGGGGCGCTGACCGAACAGGTTATCGCCAGCCGGACGGCCGCCGTTCACGCGGCCTTTCTGGCTCCTTACCTGCATGCTGACATGGATATCCTGGACTGTGGTTGCGGACCCGGCTCGATTACCGTCGGATTGGCCGATGTCCTGACGAACGGATCGGTCACCGGGATCGATATCTCGGAAAGCCAGGTAACGCGCGCCCGCAAGTTTGCATCTGATCGCGGTTGCGCCAACGTCGCATTCGAGGTTGGCGATGCACGCGACCTTCCTTTTGAGAACGCGCGATTTGATGCGGTGTTCAGCCACGCCATGATCGAGCACCTGTCCGACCCCTCACCGGCTCTCGCGGAAATGCACCGAGTGCTGAAACCCGGTGGCCTGGCGGCAATCCGATGCATTGACTTAGGTGGCACGATCATCTCGCCGGATGACGGCCGGCTTGCCGCCGGCCATGAGATTTGGCGCAAGTATCGTGAGCACTGCGGTGGCGACGCGTTCATGGGTCGCCGGCTACGCGGCCTGTTGCACGAAACAGGTTTCGTTGGCGCTACGGGTGCGGCCTCCAGCGAAACCTGGGCGACACCCGAACGCACCAGACTGATCTCATCCGTCATGACCGAGGAGTTCTCGGGCCCGAAGATCGCGAGCACTGCCGAGGAGATGGGCTGGGCAAGCCGGGCCGACATGGAGGAGATAGGGCGCGCATTCGACGAGTGGGCCACCCACCCCGACGCCTTCATGACGATCACATGGGGGGAAGCGATCGCGTGGCGTGATCGGCCCTGAACAAGCTTCGGCTCTATCCGGAACGCCAACTGTCAGCGCTGGCGCACCAACGCCACGCAATGCGTCAGACTGAAGGTCGGCCGCTGTGCACGCGTCTTCCGACAACGGGCAGGGCCTATATCGTCAGGCCCTTGACATAGTCGGTGAGCGCCTTGCGACGAGCCGTCAGCTCGTTGCGCAAATCGTCCATCGTCAGCAACAAGCTTTCGATGGCGTCTTCCTGCTCGCCGAGCTTGTTCATATAGCGGGTGTGGAGATCACTTTCGCGCGGCACCGTGTCCAGGTTGTCGCGCAACCTCTCCTGCTCCTCCAGGAGCACCTGGCGTTCCCGTTCGGTCTCGGCGATCTTGCGTTCGGTTTCGCCGACCGCGCCCTTCAGTTCGGCCAGACGTTTGAAGGCATCGCGCACGTCAGCGGGGATCTCGCTGTCTTCAGCGAAATAGACGACCTGCGGATCGGCCATGGTCAGGAGATTGAGGCTTTCTGCCTGGGGCTGCTCCATGACGACCTTCATCGTGACCGTCTGCCCGGCCGGCACGCTGACCGGAATGCGATAGGCGGTGTCGGTCTTCTCGACATCGCCGGACGGCGAGACGAGGTCCCAGCCGAAAACGCGCGGGTGCTCCAGAATGACCTCTCGCGCTTCGCCTACCGGCGCCTCGATGGTGTAGGTCGTGGTTTGCGTCTGCGTATGGGAGACGTGCAGCACGCCGCGATCGATGGTCGCGCGGGAAATGGTTGCGGTGTAGTCGTTCTCGCGATCGATCAAGGTCTTCTGGTCGACCGCGTAGGCGATCAGACGGCTGTCGCCGGCCTGCAGCGCGGGCAGCCGCGCGTCGCCAACAAAGGTCTCACCGCCGCTGACCGTTGACTTCTCGTAGATCGTGACGACACCAGGCGGCAGACCGATGGCGGTGTTATTGGTCAACTCGACCGCCGCCAGCGGATGACGCGCCTGGACGTTCGGCGAATAAAGCGCGACGTGCGCGACGTCGACGTCCTGGTCGACCAGCGGCACCATCAACGACTGGCCGCGATCGACGGTAACGGGCTGCGGGACACGGAAGACGACCTGGGTGGCCGCATCCTCTGATGTCGCCGCCGTAAGGGTCGCATAGCCGGGTTCCTCGACAGGCGCCGGCACGGCAACATCGGCCATGACGGCCGACTCCAGCATCATCTCCTCAGCGGCATAGACGGCGGCACCAAAGTCGGCTTCTGCCTCCTCGGTGCGGGCCCGGCCACCGACAGTGCCGCTATCAACCGGCGGCAAGACTTGGCCGGCAACGTCGACCGGCACTTCAGGACGCGCCACGTAATAGGCCTGATAAAGCGCCTGCCGGAACGTGACGGGATTGCCGCTGACCAGTGTCAGGTCGACGGCCTCCCAGTCCTGACCGCTCATGTTCTCCAAGACCGCCCAACCCTGGAGCAGCGCCTTGCCGTCATCGCCCAGGGCGAGGCGGTAGCTGGTCTTCCAAAGCGGCGCTTCGACCACATAGCCGACGCGGACCAGGCGCTCGCCCTCGCCGGAGACCTTGACCTCCAGCGTGCGGCGGTCCTGCACCCGGTGCTGGGCGAGATCGGCGAGTGCATCGGCGATCTGCTCCTCAAGCTCGGCATCGGCGAACGTGATCTCGTTGGCGTCTTCCAGGATCGCCTGGGCCAGACCGTCCTCGCCCATAACGGTCAGCCGGTGACGCGTGATGGTGGTGCCGTCATCCAACTGCGTGACTTCCGGCACGACGCTCAAGATCCTTCCGGATATCCGCGACGGACCCTCGATGGTGACCTCCGAGCCGGTCAGCGCGCGCAACAAAGTCGCCGGGGACTGCAGGGCCGCGCCGTCGAACGGCAGGTCGCGGAACAGGTCGGCGAGCCCGGCGCGGCCGGGCAAGCTGACGGAGCCCACGCCGCCGGCGCCATCGAACACCACCAGGCTCTTCAAGACGTCATCGACCTGATCGAGCCGGACATCGAAGCGCAGCGTCTGGTCACCATCGACCGTGGCCTCGTATTCGAAGTAGCCGACGCCACCGGTCGACAGCACCGCGCGTTTCAGCGTCAGGTCCTCATCAGCAGCGCGCGCGACGGCGGGCGCCGCGAGCAACAGAACGAAACAGGCGACTACGGAGAGTGTGCGCATGGCGAGCGCCTCCTGAGGGTCGATGGGGGTCGTTTGAATGGCCCTACGCTAGGGCCGAATTATGACGCCAAAGGGGTCAAAGCGCGGCCTGTGACGGCTGGTGCGACGGCATGCGGCTTGGTCCAGGCGAGGGAATCGAAGGTGCCGCAGTGCGGGCAAACCGGCGCCCACGTGTCCGCGACATGGCCGCAGCGCTCGCATTGCCAACCTTTGTCGACGTCCGCATCGGCCGCCTTGCGCAACCACTCCTGGGCCGCGTCGTCGTTGCCCTCTTTCTCCTCCAGCGCGACGTAGAGCTGGGCGATTCTGTGGCTCATCTCGATCTTGGCCGCGTCGTCCAGGTGCCGCCGAGCTTCGCCGGTCAGCCCGGCATCGAGCGCCGCACGGGCTGACGCCACGTGCGACTCGACCGAATTCGGCGCCGCCTTGACTAGCTTTTCCATGCGCCGATAGGTGGCAATGGCATCTTCATCCCGTGCGGCACGCCGGTAGGCCTTTGCCAGATCGGGATGCGGATCGACGGCCCAGGTCTGCTCAAGGGTCTTCGCCGCCGGTCTGAACTTCTGCTCGTCGACCAGAAGGTCGGCGAGCAGGATCGCGGCGGGCACCAACTCCGGCGCCTCGGCATGGGCCTCGCGGGCGAACTTGATGGCCTCCGACCGCTTGAGATCCTTAAGCGCCGCGCGCGCGCGCTCGACCAGCACGACGGCGCGCCGCCGCTTGCTGACGGGCTTGCCCACGGCGCGCCGATCGACGGCCGATTCAAGCGTGCGCTGCGCTGCCTGCCAATCGCCGTCGCGGGTCTCCAACTCGAACAAAGCCTCGGCCGCCCAGGCGGCATCGGGGCGCAGTTGGTGGGCGCGCCGAGCGTACTCCCGGGCCGCCTCATAGTCGCCGCGCCGTAGCGCCTCGACCATCAGGCCGCGCAGCCCAAGGAACTCGGTTTCCGGGCGCTCCAACATGGCCTCAAAGGTCTCGGTCGCCGCCTTGTCATCGCCGTCCAGCTGGGCCGCCTGCGCCGACAACAGCAGGGTCAGCGGCGGCCGGTCGAGCATATCGTCGGCGCGCCGCGCGTAGCGCCGGGCCTCGCTGGAATCGCCAGCGGCAAGCGCCACCAGGCCGCGCGTCAGTGATTCGTACCCTCTCTCTCGACGATTCTGGTGCAGCGACTTGCGCCACCGTCCCGGCCCTTTCTTGAGCCAAATCCACCCGCGATAGAGGATCGCGACGACCACGGCCAAGATGGCGATGATCAGGACCAGAACCGCCACGGAGGTGGTGATCAGATAGTCGCCCCATTGAATTTCGACATTGCCAGGACGGTCAGCGAGCCAGACCGCGATGGCGATCAAGATCGCCAGGCCGAGCACATAGAAAACCAGACGCCGCATGGCTTAGCTGCCGCTCTCGGTGGCGCCGGTGACGAGCGCGGAGGCGCGCTCGCTCAAGGTCTGAACCGCCTGATCGACATCCAGCCGGTCACGCGCCTGGGCGAGCCAGTCGGCAGCGGCGGTCGCCGCATCGCCGGTCAGGCTCGACACGTCGTTGACCGCGGTGCTGAGGTCGCCGGCATCGAGCGCGGCCTCGGCGCGGGCGACCAGCGCCTCCGGCGTATCCCCTTCGACATTACTGCCGACCCTGCGGATCGACACCAGTCCCTCCAGACTCGACAAGGTCTGATCGATCCAGCCGCCGCCGGCATGCGACGCCGCCACCACCGCATCGGCGGTCGCGCCGAAATCGGCCTGCAGGCTTGCGATCGACGGGACGCCGGTCGCGGCCAATGGCTCAAGCTTGGCGAGCGCCGCCTTCGCGTCGCTGTCATCGGGCGCGACGGCGC
The DNA here is from genome assembly GCA_039028155.1 of Pseudomonadota bacterium. NCBI lineage: Bacteria > Pseudomonadati > Pseudomonadota > Pseudomonadota bacterium. The sequence goes on along the minus strand of JBCCIS010000048.1, from coordinate 4,321 downwards.
TGGCCGCCGAAAGCTGCTGATCGAACGCGCCCGAGCTCATCGCCGCCTCGCGCAACTGGCCGACGGCGACAACAAAGGCCGCCTTCGGGTCGACACTGCGTCCCGCCAGCTGATTAACCTGGCTGGTCAGGCTGGTGACATCACCGGAGAGGGTCGTGACATCGCCGGAAAGCGTATCGAGCTTGGCGATCTGGTCCTTCAGATCGCTGACCGCCTGGGACGTCGCCTCGACCTGCTGCTGCAGCGCCGTCACCGATTGGCTGAGCGCGCCGTCGTCGCCCGTGCCTTGGCTGGTGGATGCCGACGACAGGGCGGCGACGGAGGCTTCCAGCTTCTTGACCTGATCCTCCAGCGCCGAGATATCAGGCGTATCGCCGGTGCCCGATGTCGTGCCGGATGTCGTGGTCGACGCTGTACTCGCCGTCGTCTCCAGCTCGGTAACGCGGTCGCCGAGATCGCTGACCTGATCCGTGAGATCGCTGGACGCGTCAGTCGATGAGACAGCCGACGACACATCGTTCTCAAGTTTTGAGACACGATCGCCGAGGCCGCCCAGATTGCCGACATCGGCTTCAAGTTCGGCGAGCTTCTGTTCAACGTCGGAACTCAGCGTCGCCGCCTCGTTCGGGAACAGGCGCGGCCCGAACCACGCGACGGCACCGGCCACGATCACCACCAGCACGATAATGCCAAGAATGCCGCCAAACGATGAGCCGCGCTTATGCTCAGGCGGCGGCTCCTGCGCCACAGGCTCCGCGTCGTTGTTCAATGTTCCGTCGGTCGTCGCTGTCTCGTCGGTCTGCTCGGCTTCGTCGGTGGCCTCGTCCGCCTTGCCGTCGGTTTCCTCCGCGACATCCGTTACATCGGTCATCGTCTCGGGGTCGACCGCATCATCGCCGTCAACCTGGATATCCGATTGATCCGCCGGCGTTCCGTCGTCTGTATCGGGCTTGACCGAGCCGGGCGCGTCATCATCAGGTTTGATGTCGTCTGCCTCAGGCTTGTCGGTCTTCTTGTCCTTGTCCTGCATGGCTTGCGCCCGTCAGTTAGTCGGTCAGGGCAGAGCATATCAGATCGATCAGCGCCCCGCCGTCAGGTTGCGCGGCAACGAGAACCTCCCGCCAAGCGGCCGATTGGCTCGCTTCGGCGACAGCCTGGCTCAAACAGAAGGCCTGAAGCCCCTGAAGCCGGTCCTCGACACCCGCCGCGCGGGCCAGCTTAACAAAGACGGCCACCGTACGCGGCGAGAAAAATACCGCGCCCTGGACGGCATCGTGGGTAAGTGCCTCATGGGCTGCCGCCGGCAAGCTGGCAAACACCTGCGCCCTGTAGGCAACTGCGCGTTCCACGGCAAAACCCGCCGTTTTCAGCCGTCCCGCGAGATCGCCCGCCGTCACACTGCCCGCGACGTGCAGCAAGGGTCCGGCGGCAGGGCGTAGGCGCTCAATCGCGAGATCCGCCAGTTTCTCGACATCGCCGCCGGCGGTCGCGACCGAGCCGAACCCAAGCTCTCGCGCCTCCTCGGCCGTGGCCGGCCCAACGGCCACAACGCTGAGATCCCGCCGTTCGGTGCAGCGCGCCAGGGCCCGGGCGCCATTGGCGCTGGTCAGGAGCACAGCCTGCACGCCGTCGAGGCCGACATCCAGGTGGTCGTCGAAGACCACGGTCATGACCGGTGCGATGACGCTCTCGACACCACGTTCGGCGAGCCTTTCGGCAAACGCCCGGGCGTCTGCTTCGGGGCGCGTGACGAGTAGGCGCATCTAGGTGCCAGCCAGGAGAGCCCGCGCGCCCTGCTCCAGCAGGTCCTGGCCGAGCGCGTCGCCGAGGCCGGCGGGGTCGCTCAGCGGCCCCGCCGACGCGGCGGCGATCTGCTGGCGGCCGTCCGTCGAGAGCACCATGGCGTCGAGATGGAGGCTCTCGCCATTGACGCGGGCGAGCGCGGCGATCGGCGTGTGGCATGAGCCGTCGAGCCTGGCCAGCACCGCGCGTTCGGCGGTTACCTCGGATGCGGCGGCGATGTCGTTGATGGCCTCAAGCCGCTCGCGCGTCCGCGTGTCGTCGGCGCGGCAGACAAACCCGATCGCACCCTGGCCGGCGGCGGGCAGCATGTCGGCGGGATCGAGGACCGCGGCTGCTTCGCTGTCGCGGCCCAGGCGTTTCAGACCGGCGATCGCCAGCAGGGTCGCGGCCATCTCGCCGGCCTGCAGCTTGGCGAGACGCGTGTCCACGTTGCCGCGCAGCATGACGATTTCCAGATCCGGCCGGCGCGCCAGCACTTGCGCGGTCCGCCGGATCGACGCGGTGCCGACGCTGGCGCCCTGGGGCAAGCCGTCGAGCGATGTCGCGGATGTGGAAAGAAAGGCCTCGCGCGGGTCTTCACGCGGCAGGAACGAGACCAGCGCCGTACCGTCGGTAAGCCAGGTCTCGACATCCTTCATGGAGTGTACCGCCGCATCGATGCGGCCCTCGAACAACGCTTTGTCGATCTCCTTGGTGAAGAGGCCCTTGCCGCCGATCTCCGACAACGGGCGGTCACGCACCCGGTCCCCGGTTGTCTTGATGACGGCGATCTCCGGCTCCGGATCGTCCGGAAAAGCGGCCATCAGCGCATCACGCGCCGCATGGGCCTGCCAGAGCGCCAGCTTGCTGCCGCGCGTGCCGAGTTTGATCGCCGTCATGGCGCCAAGCTTTAGGCTCCTGGTGCCGCCATGTCGACAGCGGAGATCGCCGCCCCGGCGGTAGGCAAGGCAGGCCCGGCACCCTACATTGGCGCCATGAACGTGTTGGGTATCGAGACGAGTTGCGACGAGACGGCGGTCGCCGTCGTCAATGACGAAGGCGATGTTCTGGCCGATCTCGTGTTGTCACAGATCGACGAGCATGCGCCCTATGGCGGCGTGGTGCCGGAGATTGCCGCGCGCAGCCATATCGATCACCTGGACCCCCTGATCGGGCGGGCGATGGATGAGGCAAAGCTCGCCTGGTCCGACCTCGACGCCATCGCGGTCACCGCCGGACCGGGCCTGATCGGTGGCGTCATCGTCGGACTGATGGAGGCCAAGGCGATCGCCGCGGCCCACCACCTGCCGTTGGTCGCCGTCAACCATCTGGAAGGCCACGCGTTGACCGCGCGCCTGACCGACGGCGTCGACTTTCCCTATCTCCTGCTGCTGATCTCCGGCGGCCATTGCCAGCTTCTAATCGTCGATGGCGTCGGCCGCTACCAGCGTCTGGGCACCACCGTGGACGATGCGGTCGGCGAGGCCTTCGATAAGACGGCCAAGCTGTTGGGCCTCGGCTTTCCCGGCGGCCCGGCGGTTGAAAAGGCAGCACAAAGCGCTGATTCAAAACGCTTTTCTCTTCCGCGTCCGATGCTGGGCCGGGACGGCTGCGACTTCTCGTTCTCCGGTCTGAAGACCGCCGTGCGCCATGTCATGGAGGCGGAAGAAGCCATGAACGATGGTGACCGCGCCGACCTCGCCGCCTCGTTCCAACAGGCGGTTGTCGACACCATTACCGACCGGACGGCAAACGCGATCCAGATGTTCCACGCCATCCATCCGGGCGCATCGACCCTGGTCGTCGCCGGCGGCGTAGCGGCCAACAAGGCGCTGCGCCAAGCCCTGGAGACGACTGCCGCGGCGCATGCGATGACCTTGGTCGCGCCGCCGCCGCGGTTGTGCACCGACAACGCGGTGATGATCGCCTGGGCCGGCCTGGAGCGCCTTCGCCTGGGTGACATCGATGCGCTGGACATCCCGGCACGGGCCCGCTGGCCGCTGGATCCCGACGCGGCGTCGGCGGCCGGAGCGAAAGCATGACCGGCTCGATCGGCATTGTCGGCGGCGGCGCCTGGGGCACGGCGCTCGCCATCAACGCACGGCGCGCCGGGTGCGATGTTCTTCTGTGGGCCCATGAGGCCGACACCGTCGCGTCGATTAATGACGATCACGAGAACCCCGTCTTCCTGCCCGGCATCGCGCTGGATCCCGCCATCCGGGCAACCGCCGATTTGAGCGGGCTGGCCGAGCGCGACATCGTGCTGCTGGTCATGCCGTCTGCCCACTTCCGCACCGTCGCCCACGGACTCGCCGGCGCGCTGAAGCCAGGCGCCATCGCCTGCGTCTGCACGAAGGGGATCGAGCTGGCGACCGGCGAACTGATGACCGGCATTGCCGCCGACGAATTGCCTGAGGCACGCATCGCCGCCTTGAGCGGCCCGTCCTTCGCCGCCGATGTCGCGCGCGATCTGCCGACCGCCGTGACTGTCGCCGGCGCGGACGACGTGCCGGCAATCCTGGCCGACGCGCTGACATCG
>JBCCIS010000047.1 GCA_039028155.1 Pseudomonadota bacterium | reverse complement strand
CCCCCGCCCTCCCGCGGTCTCCTCGGCGTGTTCCCTGTTTTTGCCACTCTCTCTTTTTCTCTTGTGGGTGGCGGGGGTGGTTTTTTTTTGTGTATTAGCCTGTTGCAGTACCCACCACACCGGCATCCGCTCTCTATCTAAGAGTAGTGCGGATTCACCTACCTTGGCGGAATCGCGAAACGATTCCACCAAGATAAGATCTGCTCTAGGTGTTGTGCCCGGCGGTGGAGCCGCCGTCGATCTGCAGGGCCGCCCCGGTGATGAACCGGGCGTCACTCGACGCCAGATAGAGGATCGCCGAGGCGATCTCCAATGGTCTGCCAAGGGTTTTCAAGGGCGCGTAGTCGATCACGGCCTGCTCCGCGGCAGTCGGATCGTCGGCTTGCTCGATGCCGTCGCGACGCACCATGTCGGTATCGACATAACCCGGACAGACGCAGTTGACGCGGATGTCCGGCGCCAGTTCCAGTGCCATGGCGCGCGTCATGTTGACGACACCACCCTTCGATGCGCTGTAGACCGTCAAGGTGCCATCGCCCATCAGACCAGCATCGGACGCCAGGTTGACAACGTTGCCCTTGCTCTGTCTAAGCGCCGGCAAGGCCGTCCGGATGCAGAAGAACGTACCCTTCAGATTGATGTCGAGGGTCTCGTCCCAGGCCGCCTCGTCGAAGTCCTCGATTTTCCCGCTCCTCCCGACACCGGCGCTATTCACGAGGACATCAAGGCTACCCAGTGCATCAAGAGCCGCACCGACTGCCGCCTCACATCCTGCCACGGTGCCGATGTCGCCGGGTGCGGCGACCAAGTTGTCGCCACCGCCCAGTGCCGCAACACCTGCGGCGGTCGACTCCGCAGTCCGTCCGTTCACGGCAACCCGCGCCCCCGCAGCCAAAAAAGCTTCAACGGTGGCGCGTCCAATGCCGCGCGTACCGCCGGTTACCAAGACGCGCTTATCCGTGAACTCAAATTGCATGGCCGCTTCCCCTGTTGCTTCGCCTTGATACGTCTCGTCAGGTCAGCCTATCACGCGCCGGCCAGCAGACCATCCAGCGCGGCGCGCTTTGCCTCCGTCAATGCTTTGACGGATTGGCCGCCCTTGGCCATCACACGAAGCCCAAAGTAGACCGACAAAAGGTGCTGAGCCTGCGCCTTCACCTGGCCGGCGCGCTGCTTCCCCACCGCGAGCTCTGACAAGGCTGCCTCCAAACCCCGGGCGAGCCGTCGGAAGCCCGCTTTGACAGCGCGTTCCGTTTCTGGGTCCAGAAGAGCCTGGTCGACCGAGGCGTTGCACAGGAAACAGCCCCGCCGGTCCTTTGCCTCGGCAATCACCGTGATCGGCAGACTGAGGAATTGGTCAAGACGTTCCAAGGGCGCCCCCGGCCCCGTCAGCAGCGCGAACGCGCCCTCGACAGCAGTCGCCTCATAGAGCGCCAGCGCTTTCAGATACATCGCGTGTTTGTCGCCAAAGGCCGCATAAAGGCTGCCTTTCCTGAGGTCGGTCGCGGCGACCAGATCGCTCATGGAGGTACCGGCAAAGCCTTGTTTCCAGAAGGCGTCGAGGATGGTCGCGAGGGCATCGTCTTCGTCGAACTCTCGCGGCCGACCCAGCGGTTTGGTCTCACCCATTTGTGATCACCCTATTTCTTGACCAATCGGTCATGAATATCCATCTGCGAACTATCGACGGCCATAACCGCCGTTTCACAGGACAAGATAATGACCGATCGGTCAAGAACAAGGGTTTTTCCCGCCTTGACGATCCGAGACCACAAGGAGACCAGAGCTATGACCAATACGGCAGAGACCACATCCCATTCCCGCATCACACGGCATTCCGCCATCAGTGACGATATCGCCGATCTCGGCGACCGCCTGTCACTCTATGGCAAACACGCGGCACGATTCACCGTCGCCGGCGTCCTCGGCTGGATCGGCGCCATGAAGTTCACGGCCTATGAAGCCGGCGCCATCGAGGGCCTGGTCGCATCGAGCCCGTTCACAAGCTGGCTCTACGACGTGCTGAGCCTGCAAGGCGTGTCGAACCTGATCGGCACCGTCGAAATCGCAACGGCGCTTTTGATCGTCGCCGGACTGTGGCTGCGCAGCGCCGCCGTGCTCGGTGCCTTGGGCGCTATCGCAACCTTCGTCGTGACACTCAGCTTCCTCTTCACCGCGCCCGGCTGGGAAGCGAGCCTGGGCGGGTTCCCGGCGCTTTCCGTCGTGCCCGGTCAGTTCATCATCAAGGACACGGTGCTGCTCGCGGTTGCGGTGTGGCTCCTGGGTGATGCCCTGAAGAGCGCACGCTAACCGTCCTATCACCTCGGGCGTGGCGGCTGGTCAAAGGACCGGCCGCCGCGTCTTTGCGACTAGAGAATGTCCTTGCCCATCCAACGATAGATCCCTGTCTCCTCGGGCCGGAAGGGGTCGTCGTCCAGACTGACGCGCTGAAACGGCTCCATCGCCGCATAGTCGGCAAACGTCCAAACCGCCAGGCAGCCTGGGTTGGGACCCAGGCGGCCAATCCGCCGCAGGACGAAGTTGAGGGCGGCTTCGGGATGATGGGCAGCGCGCGCCTTGAAGTGGTCGGCAATCGTATCGGCGGGTGCGCTCTCGGGCGCGGCGAAATACTCGATACAGATCAGACCGTCGCGATCGACGGGCGGACCCTCGACGAGTTCGTCATAACAACCGCCGCGCGCCAGATGGATGGCGCGAAAGGTCGCTTGCTCCGCGGCATCCATCGCTGCTTCGGGCGAGCGGAAGTGGGCCTCCCACTCGTCCATGCGTTCCATACCCTTGCACTGCCAGAAGCACATGTAGGCTGGCGTCGGGCCCATGCGCATGGTGCGGCCGAAGTTGCCGACCATGCCGTCGTCCGGATCGGTCCATGACGACTGGTCGGCGAAACGCCGGAAAATCTCCATCGGCATAAAACGGTCGCGTTCGATGTACTCGGCATAAATCATGGTCGCCCCCCTAATGACCCGTGTTCCCGCAGAGGGTATCGTCTCGGCGTGATCATCGGGAGTCCATCATGACCGATCGTTTTCTTGAATGCCGCGCCGCCGTCGTCACCGGCGGCGCCTCGGGCCAGGGCCACGCTGTCGCCCTGGCGCTGGCCAAAGCTGGCGCCGACGTTGCCATCGGCTCCTACCTGTTCGATGACCCGGCAGCAGAGGAACGGGCCGACACGTCGCGCCTGACACAGGCCGACCTGGACCGTGCCGTCGCCGCCATCGAGGGCCACGGCGTCAGGTCCGCCGGCTGCCACCACGACCTCAGGTCCGACGAACTGTGCCAGGGTCTGGTCGACCTCGCCATCGAGCGTTTCGGCAAGGTCGATATCCTGATGAACGTGGCGGGCATCAGCATGCTGCAGTCCATCGTCGGCCACGATGACGCCATCTGGCATCGTGTCATCGACACCAACCTCAACGGCCCCTACCGGATGATCAAGCGCTGCCTGCCGGGCATGATCGAGCGCGGCTGGGGGCGTATCGTCAACGTGGCCTCGACCGCCGCCAACATCGGTGATGCCGAGTACGCCGCCTATTGTTCATCAAAGTCCGGCGTGTTGGGGCTGACTCGTTGCGTCGCCCTGGAAGGCGCGCCCCACGGTGTCACCTGCAACGCGATCAATCCCGGCTATGTGCGCACGGGCATGATGATCAGCGAGTTCGAGCGGCGCACGCGCGAGCGCGGCGACAATCGCAGCGTCGAACAGCAGATCGCCGACGTCGAAGCGAGCTACCCCCAGGGCCGCCTGATCGAACCGGAGGAGATTGCCGCGCTCGCGGTCTTCTTCTGCCGTGACGACGCGCGCGGTCTCACCATGGAGAACATCAACGTCGCTGGCGGCAGTTTGTGGTGAGGTCGGTTGATACGACACCGTGCCGGCCCACTCCCCTCCCGGCCACCCCGAGGATGCTGCCATGGGTGGCCTCGGCGAAAACGCCTCAAGGCGTTTTGCCCCGGAGGAGGGGGAGTGGGCCGGTGATGCCAATGAGTCGAAGATCCTAAGACCCGACGTAGTAGCCGCCGTTCACGTGCAGCGTCTCGGCGGTGATGAAGCTGGCGAGGTCGCTGGCCAGGAACACGATCGCGCACGCCACCTCATCCGCCGTGCCGAGGCGCGCCAATGGCGTCGCGGCAAGGATGAAGTCGCCGCGCTGGCGCATCAGATCGTTCACCATCGGCGTGTCGATAATGCCGGGCGACACCGCGTTGACGCGAATGTTCTTGGGTGCCAGTTCATGGGCGAGCGAGCGGCTTAGTCCCAGGACGCCGGCCTTGGCCGCGCCGTAGTGGGCGTGCTCGGCCGTACCGCGATGGCCGGCGAGCGAGGCGATGTGAACCATCGACGCGCCGGCGGGCATCAACGGGATCATGGAGCGCGACGTATAGAGAACGCCGTCCAGGTTGATGCCAATCACCTCGTGCCACTGGTCGTCCGTCATCTCGGGCACGCTGACCTGCGGGAAGTACCCGGCAGCGGTCACGAGTGTGTCGACGGTACCGAAGCGCTGCTTGGCCAGGGCGGCAACAGCGGCGGCGTCGTCGGGCTGGCGAGCATCATGAACCATCGTGGCCACCCGCGTGCCGGACGCGTCGAGTTCACGCGCCAGCATCTCCAGGCTTGTCTCAGAAACGTCGGTCAGCACCAGATTAGCCCCGGCGCTGAAGAAACGCCGCGCAGTGGCGCCGCCGATGCCACCACCCGCGCCCGTGATAACCGCGGTCCGGCCTTCAAACGAGATCATGAGGTCCTCTCCTTTACCAAGCGCGGACGCCAGCACATTTTTTCGTGACCGGTGCATCCCCGCGATGACGCCGCGAGTATAGTGGCGAAAGGCGGTTGCGATGGAAAATGTTGTTCCTCTGTCCAAGACCAAGGCATCCGCGCGCGATGGTCCTGTGCCAATCGGCGACGCGCCGACGCCGTGCGGCGCAACCGCAAGCGACCCACTCGCGGCGTTAATCGAGGCGGCCGCACGCGGCGATCAAGACGCCTTTGCTCGCCTCTACGATCTAACCCATGGCAAACTCTTCGCGCTCTGCATGAAGATCCTACGCAAACCCGATCGTGCTGAAGATGCCCTGCAAAGCGCCTATCTTCGAATTTGGCGCTGGGCCCATCGATATGACCCCGGCAAGGGATCGGGCTATGCCTGGATTGTCACAGTTACCCGTAACGTCGCATTGACACTTGCCATACGCGGCGGCCGCGAGGTTCCGTCGAGCCCGGAACTTGACGCGCGCGAAACAGTCAGTAACGAACCGGATGCCCTTGAGCAGGCCATGCGCCGGCAGGAAACACAGGTGCTCGCCGGTTGTCTTCAACGTCTGCCGGATACCCAGCGCCGCGCCATAACGCTCGCCTATTTCGAGGGTCTGAGCCACAGGGAGCTTGCCGAACGTCTGCAACTGCCCTTGGGCACCGCCAAGAGCGCTATCAGGCGCGGCATGATGCGGCTTCGCAACTGCCTTGAAGGCAGCGAGCAGGAGATCGGCGTTAAGGATGCGCTGGCGGGCGAGTACGTCCTGGGCCTTTTGCGTGGCCCCGCACGCAGTCGTTTCGCAAGGCTTCGCGATCAAGATGCGCGACTGTGTCAAATGGCTGACCGGTGGGAGTACGCACTGGCCGTCCTGGTCGACACACTGCCCGATGGGGATGTCGATGGCGCGGTTTGGCGCCGAATTGCCGGCGCCTTGCCGCATGGGACGCAGCGCGTCGCCACCGAGCCGACATTCTGGCGGCCCATCGCCCTGGCACTCGGCGCGGCCGTCATCGGCCTGGTCGTTTTGCAGGTTCTTCTCTAGGCGCTGCATCCAGGCCAGCGCCTGACGGGTAACTCCATGGCCGACAGGAAGCACCCGATATGAGCGAGCCGACAGCAACACCATTTTCGTTTCGTGGCTTGATCAGCCGGCGTAGCCTGTTCCGGAAAGCAGGCGGCGCAGTACGACGTCCCGCTCGAGTCGATCAAGGCAGAAGGCGACGCTCTATCGATTGCTGCCGATCTGGAGGCAGGAGCCTTAACGCCGACCTCGGCGTGGTGCCAGCGCTTGAGGATCGCGACCCCCCAAAGTCGGGGCATCCATTCCGGGCGATGAAGCCAGGCACGTTGCGATCTTGCCCATGGTCCTGGCCGAAGGACCGGATCCCAACGCGTTCTTTCCTGAGAACGCGGCACTTGTCCCCCTCTGGCCGTCCCGGATTCCGCGCCGGGGCGGCCGCTTTCTTCAGGACGCCAGCATGGTCCGCGCGACCTGTTCGAAGATCGGCACGGCACGTTCGAGTTTCTCGACCTCGACATACTCGTCGGTCTGACCACTCATGCCGAGTTCTCCCGGTCCCAGGATAACCATCGGCAAGTTGAGCGCCGGACAGATCACCGTGGCATCGCTGTAATAGGAAACACCGCCTGGAACCGGCGTTTCCCCCGAGACGCGCGCGCACGCGTCAATACAGGCCGTGACGAACGGGTGATCGACAGCGGTCTCAACGGGCGGTTTGAAATCAATCTGTTCGATCTCGATGTCGTCGCCCAGATGCGCCGAGAGTGCCGCGACCACCGATTGCGGCTCCTGCCCCGGCAACAGACGAAGATCGATCTCCGCCTCACACCGGTCCGGCGTCAGGTTGACGACCGTGCCGCCATGGATCGTGCCCACGGCAACACTCGGCGACCCCAGCAAGCTATGATCGGCGACGGCGAAATCAAATGCCTCCAAGGCTGACAAAGCATGGATCATACGCGTAACGGCGCTTTGACTTCCCGTTGATGTCCCCTCAGACGCCGACGCGTGGCCGCCTTTGCCGTGGGCGACGAGGCGCAGCCACAACGCACCCTTCTCCGCGATCAACATGCCGAGCGATGTCGGTTCGCTGACCAGGAAGTATCCAGCGCCCTCAAGATCACCATTCTCGATCATGCGTTTCGCACCAAGGCAGTTCGAGCTTTCGCCCGCACTGAATGCCAGGATCAAATCACCGCCTAAATTGACATCCTGGCGTGACAGGTTGACCGCCGCACTGATCATCGCCGCCATGCCGCTCTTCATGTCGGTGGCACCGCGACCATAGAGGCGCCCGTTCTCCTTGTGCGCCGAGAACGGTCCGTGTTTCCAGGGTTGGGCACCCGGTGGCACGGTGTCAAAGTGTGCGGAAAAAATAAGCCCGGGCCGGCTGCCATCACCCTTAACGCGAGAAACCACATTCGCTCTACCGGGCAGGAACACGTCGAGTTCGGACATCAGACCGTGTTCGCGAAGGTAGCCGTGCACCAGGTTCGCAATCTCCATCTCGCCACCGGGCGGGTCGCAGGTGTCGATGGCAATCAGTCGGGTCAGGAGATCCAGGGTTTCGGACATGGACGGGCAGTTCCTCTGTTCTGGCGCGGCCGCGCGAGCATATCGCCTGAGGCCTCGTCGGCAAGACAGGACAGAGTGTGGTCGTCGTTACAGCACCGAAACACCCGTTTGACTATAATCGACCAAGTAAAGTTGGGGGAATCCACCCGAATCGGGCCTGTTTCTTGGTCCAGCACGCATTGGACGCTATAAGTACCGATGTGAAATCAGGGGATCGATGGCTAATGAGCGTGATGCACCGTCTTCTGCACTCCATGCTGGCCCTTGCTGTGATGGCGATACTGGCGGCACCGGCCTCCGCAGATATCGATTCCGGCTGGGACGCCTTCGATCGCGGCGACTACGAAACCGCCTATCAAGAGTGGATCGGCTACGCCAGCAAGGGCGATGCCGCCGCGCAGTCCTATATCGGTTATCTCTATGAGTTCGGTCTTGGCGTGCAGCAGGACTACACCCAGGCCGCGGACTGGTATCGCCGCGCCGCCGAACAGGGTGACGCCTATGCCCAGGGCAACCTTGGTTACCTCTATGATACCGGCCTAGGCGTTCCCCAGGACTACCGCATGGCTGCCAACTGGTATCGCCAGGCCGCCGAGCAGGGCGATAGCTATGCCCAGGGCAACCTGGGTTACCTCTACGCTTACGGTCTTGGCGTAAAGCTGGATTACGAAGAAGCGATGACGTGGTTCCTTCGCTCGGCCAAGCAGGGGGAATCGTTTTCTGAGCGCAATGTCGGTTTCCTCTACGAGAATGGCTACGGCGTCGCGCAGGACTATGCCATCGCGGCAACATGGTACGAGCGCGCCGCCGACGACGACGACACGTTCGCTCTGTCGAGTCTCGGTTATCTCTACGAGAACGGTTATGGCGTGCCGCAAGACTACCGCACGGCCGTCGGCTGGTACCGGCGCGCTGCCGAGCTCGGCGACTCCTATGCGCAAGCTGCGCTGGGACGCATGCTCTATGACGGGCTTGGCGTGCAGAAGGACCTCGTCGAGGCTTATGAGTGGCTCGACTTGGCCGCTGCCCAGGACGAGCCGGGCGCCGCCGAGTTACGCGACAAGATCGGCGCCGTCCTGACGCCCGAGCAGATCGAAGATGCCGAGGAAACCGGCGCCGCCGAGACCACGGCCCTGGTCCGCGCCGCCCAGGAGTTGCTGGCCGCGCTTGGCTACGATGTCGGCGCAATCGATGGCATCGCCGGCCCTAACACCCGGGAAGCGGTTAGCGCCTACCAGAGCGCTCAGGGACTGCCGACCAGCGGCGCCATCGACGAAGAGCTGCTGACATCGTTGCGCGAGAGCCTCAACAACCGCCTGCGCATTGCCGAAAACGAGCAATCGTCTTTGCCGAAGCTGACGTTGTGGGGCACGGGCACAGGCTTTTTCATAACCTCGCGCGGCGAGATGCTGACCAATCAACACGTCATCGACGGCTGCCTGCAGGTGACGGTCGAGGACTATGGCGTCGCCGACGTGGTCGCGGCAGATCCGGGCAACGACTTGGCCTTGCTGCGCTTGCCGGAGGCCGATCCCGACACGATCAAGACGGCGGCGTTTCGCGACAGCCCTCGTGTGCAGCGTGGCGAGACCGTGGTCGCCATTGGCTTCCCGCTTCAAGGCACCCTTTCGTCATCCGGCAACATTACTGTCGGCACGATCAGCGCGTTGGTCGGCTTCAACGAAGACATCCGCGAGTACCAGTTCACCGCGCCGATCCAGCCCGGCAACAGCGGCGGACCGCTGCTGGACAGCAGCGGCAATGTCATCGGCGTCGTCTCCTCGGAGCTGGTGAGAGGTTACGACGACGTCTCACCTCAAAATGTAAACTTCGCCATCAAGACGCAGATCGCCCTGATTTTCCTCGATTCCCAGGATGTCGCCTATCAGACGGCGACCTCGACGGAAGAACTGGAAACGACGGATATTGCCGACAGCGCCGAGGAGTTCACCCACCTGGTGGAGTGTTGGGGCAAGTAACTCGCCTCGCCTTTCTCGTCTGATGGCGCAGAGAAGCTCTTGCGCGGTGCGCCCCGCCGCCCGATGCTGTGCCCTCACGTTCGACGCAAGATGATAAGGGGCAATGATGGCGCGCGATTCCCGCTATGACGTGCTTTTCGAACCGGTAGAAATCGGCCCGGTCACCTCCAAGAACCGCTTCTATCAGGTGCCCCATTGCTCTGGCATGGGATTTGCCATGCCGGAAACCCTGAACCGCATGCGCGAGATCAAGGCCGAAGGCGGCTGGGGTGTGGTGTGCACCGAATACTGTTCGATCCACCCCAGTTCCGATGACCAACCCTATCCCTATTGCACCATGTGGGACGATGCCGACGTGAAGACCCATGCGGCAATGACTGAGGCGGTGCACCGCCATGGCGCGCTTGCCGGTGTCGAGCTTTGGTATGGCGGTTACTCATCGGCCAATCATCTGAGCCGTGCGCCGTCGCTTGGTCCCGACAGCGTGCCGTCATGGCATGGCACCAACCAGACCCGCGCCATGGACAAGACCGACATCAAGAACTTCCGTCGCTGGCACCGCGAAGCGGCACTACGCTCAAAGGAAGCCGGTTTCGACATCGTTTACGTCTATGCCGCCCATGGCTATCTGCCTGCACAGTTTCTGTCGCCGTTGCAAAACCAGCGCACGGACGAATACGGCGGTAGCTTCGAGAACCGCGCACGCCTGATCAAGGAACTGTTGGAAGACACCAAGGACGCGGTTGGCGACACCTGTGGCGTCGTGATCCGTTTCGCCGTCGACAACCTGGATGTCGATGCCGGTGTGACCAAGGACGGCGATGGCCGCGCGCTTGTCGAGTATCTCGCCGAGATGCCCGACCTCTGGGACGTCAACATCGCCAACTTTCCGGCAGACGCCAGGACCTCGCGGTTTGCCGAGGAAGGCCACCAGGAAAGCTATATAGACTTCGTCAAGCAGGTCACGACCAAGCCGGTCGTCGGCGTCGGCCGGTATACCAGCGCCGACCGCATGGTGAGTGTGGTCAACAAGGGCATCATGGACATGATCGGCGCGGCACGCCCGTCGATCGCCGATCCCTATCTGCCGAAGAAGATCGAAGAGGGCCGCATTGAAGACGTCCGCGAATGCATCGGCTGCAATGTCTGCATCATGGGCGATGGTCACGGCGCGCCGATCCGCTGCACCCAGAACCCGACCATGGGTGAGGAATGGCGCCGCGACTGGCATCCTGAGATCATGACCAAGAAGGCGAGCGACGCGAAGGTTCTGGTCGTCGGCGCCGGCCCGGCCGGCCTTGAGGCAACGCGGGCGCTGGCCAATCGCGGCTATGACGTCGCACTGGCGGAGGCGACCAGCGAGTTGGGCGGCCGGGTCACGAAGGAATCGTCCCTGCCCGGTCTCTCCGCATGGAGCCGCGTGCGCGATTACCGGACCTACCAGATAGAGCAATTGGGCCACGTCGAAATCTATCGTGACAGCGAACTGGACGCTGATCAGATCCTTGAGTTCGGCTTCGATCACGTATGTATCGCAACAGGTTCGACGTGGCGCCAAGATGGCGTCGGCCGGTCGAGCTATCGCGCGATGGAGGGGTGGGATAACGCGACTGTCCTGACACCTGACGACATCATGGCCGGTACGGCGCCGAATGGACCGGTGGTCGTCTATGACGACGACAACTTCTATATGGGCGGCGTGATCGCCGAAGCGGTCAAGGCAGCCGGCCACGACACAACGCTTGTCACCACCGATGGCATCGTATCAAGTCAGGCCCACGGCACTCTTGATCAGGATCGCATTCAGGCGCGCATCCTGGAGCTCGGCATCAATGTCGTGACATCACACACGGTGCAGTCGGTCGCGAACGGCGTGGCGGTGCTCGCCTGCGCGTATAGCGGGCGGGAACAGAGCATACCGTGCGCGACGCTTGTCAACGTGACGGCGCGGCGGCCGCATGACGGCCTCTACAAGGACCTGATGGAGCAAGAGAGCGCCTTCGACGACGCTGGCATTCGCTCGGTCAGCCCCATCGGTGACTGCAACGCACCGGGCCTGATCGCCGCGGCCGTTCATGCCGGTCATCTCTATGCACGGACTCTCGACGGCGACGATATCGTAAAGCGGGATCGCGTCGCGCTCTAACCGGTCCGGACATCTCCTGTGACAAGTGGTGAACCAGACGATGCCCATCGACCGGAACGCCGCGACCTGTTGCTCGGCAACAGCGCGGCGCTGGTCACCATCTTCGTTTGGGGCACGATTTTTCCGCTTGTCGAGCAGTTGCTGCGCCACTGGGATATCTTTTCGACGACCGCCGCACGCCAGCTGATCGGTTCCATGGCGCTCTTGACGCTGCTGGCGCTTCGGCAACGGCAGTTTCCGCTGCGTCGCACGCTGCCGTGGCGTCACATGATCGTGCTGGGGTTCTTCGGGCCGGTCTGCTCGTCGACGTTGACGACGCTCGCGGTCTCGCTGGCCGGCTCCGTGGCCGTTGCTATCATTTACGCCACCGGCCCGATCATTGCGGCGGTGACGTCGTGGGTCGCGTTTCGCGTGCCGCTTCAGCCGGGCATCGTCATCGGCATCGTGTTCGCCTGCGTCGGCGGCGTCATCCTGACGCTCGGCCGCCTCGACGACGCCAACTTCACCGGCGGCGAGGGTTTTATGGTGCTGAGCCTGATTTCGTGGACGTGGTACTCCGTCGCCTGCCAGCGTCTTCTTAAAGGGTTCAGTCAGCTCGAGATTGCGGCGTTCTCCATGCTACCCGGCGGGCTCATTCTGACCGGCATCGTGATCGTGCTGGCAACGACGGGCCTTTACGACGTGCGCCTGCCGATCAACCTGACGACCATCGCGCTGGCGCTCTTCATCGGGATCGTGCCAATCGGTATCGGCAACCTGACATGGCATACTGGAGTCAGCCGGCTTGGCGTCACGATGATGGCGATCTACGTCAACTTCGTGCCGGTCATCGCCGTCCTCATCGCCATGGCCTTCGGCGCCAGGCCGACACTCTTTCATCTGTTCGGCGGTGTCGTGATCATGATCGGCGTCTTGGCGGTCCAGATACGCGCGCTACGTGACGTCAGTCGCTGAGCGGCCGCCCATTTGACCACGCCCCCCTAACCATGTAGTCACGGATTCTGACTCACGTGCTCAGAGACAAGGGAGCGGCCGATGTTGTGCAACACGATGCAGACCTTCGAACCCCACATCGTTCATCACGCATCGTATTGCCATGTCCTCCCACATCGAACTCAGAGACGTTTCCTGGTCGACGCCTGACGGGTCAACCCTCCTCGACAACATCAACCTTTCTTTTGGTGCCGAGCGAACCGGCCTGATCGGCCGCAACGGCATCGGCAAGACCACCTTGTTGCGGATCATGGCGGGCGAGATCGCGCCGACGTCAGGGACGTTCCATGCCTCCGGCACCATCAGCATGCTGCATCAGCAAAGCGGCCCGCCGGCGACGCAGACGATTGCCGACACCTTCGCCATAACCGCCGCGCTGGAACGCCTGGTGCGAATCGAGTCGGGCGCAACGCTCGACGGTGACTTGGACAACGCAGACTGGACAGTCGAGCCCCGTGCCATGACGGCATTGGCCGATGCGGGACTATCCGACATCGCGCTGGACCGCCAGCTCGACACGCTGAGCGGCGGTCAGGCCACCCGAGTCGCCCTCGCCGCCCTGATGTTCACCGAGCCCGACCTGCTGCTGCTGGACGAACCGACGAACAACCTGGACAAGGATGGGCGCGCCATCGTCGCCGACATGCTAAGCGCCTGGAAAGGCGGTGCTGTCGTCGTCAGTCACGACCGCGAACTGTTGCGCCGCATGGATCGGATTGTCGAGCTCTCCGGTCTCGGCGCCCGCGTCTACGGCGGCAACTGGGATCTCTATGCCGAACGCAAGGCCGAGGAACGCGACGCTGCCGAGCACCGCCTGGCCGTCGCCGAACGGCACCTTGTTCAGGTAAACCGAGAGATCCAGCAGGCTACCGAGCGCAAGGCACGCAGCGACAGCCGGGGACGTCACGAGCGGACCAGCAGAAGCCACTCCAAATCCGCATACGACTTCAAGAAAGAGAAGAGCGAACAGTCGATGGATCGCGGCACCAGCTTGACAGCACGCAAGCGTGAGGAAGCGACCGCCGCAGTCACTGCCGCACGGGAAGACGTCGAGGTCCTCAGATCTCTCAACATCACACTGCCATCATCGAACACGCCGTCCAACAAGCGCCTGCTCACCCTAGAGGAGGTTTGCTGGAGAACACCCGATGGCAAGACCGTGTTGTCGGACGTGTCGCTCACACTTGTTGGGCCGGAGCGGCTTGCAGTTACGGGGCCGAACGGCGCCGGCAAGTCGACCCTGCTTCGTCTGGTCACCGGCGACCTGGAATGCGGCGGCGGCACCGTGCGCCGGGGATGCCGGATCGTCATGCTGGACCAGAACGTCGCCCTGCTGGACCCGGGCCTGTCGATCCTGGAGAACTTTCGGCACCTCAACCCTGACCAGCCGGAGAACACCGCCCGCGCCATGCTTGCGCGTTTCCTCTTCCGCAACGATGCGGCTCTGAAAAGGGTCGAAGTGCTCAGTGGCGGTGAACGTCTACGTGCCGCCCTGGCCGTCGTGCTGGGCGGACACGAAGCACCGCAACTGATCGTGCTCGATGAGCCGACCAACCATCTCGATCTCGACTCCATCGCCGTCATCGAGGCCGCGCTTGCCGACTTCGACGGCGCGCTGCTGGTCGCCAGCCACGACGAGGACTTCCTGTCTGCCATCCGGATCGAGCGGCGTATCGATCTGGGCGAGCAACGCTGAGGCTCTCGGCCGAACTGAGCGAGCAAATCGGCAAATTTCCGTTTGTTGGTCCTGGAAGTTGGGTGCCATGGCGCTATCATTCGCCAAAATGAAACGGGCCCGGGGAGGCAAGAAGACCATGTTGCGCGGACAGATGATGGATACGCCGCTGATGATCTCCGGGATCTTGGCGCATGCGGCCCAGGCGCACGGCGAGCAGGAGATCGTGACCCGCACGGTTGAGGGGCCGATCCATCGCTACACCTACCGCGATTGTTATGCGCGGACGCAACAGTTGGCGCACGCGCTCATCGCGCTTGGTGTCGAACCGGGCGACCGGATTGCCACCTTCGCCTGGAACACCTACCGCCATGTCGAACTCTATTACGGCATCTCTGGCATCGGCGCGGTCTGCCATACGGTCAACCCGCGTCTGTTTCACGACCAGTTGGAGTACATCGTCAACCACGCCGAAGACCGCTTCATCTTTGTCGACCTGAACCTCGTCGAACTGCTGGAGGGATTGGCGGATAAGTTCCCCAAGGTCGAAGGCTATGTCGTCATGACCGATCGGGAGCATATGCCGGAGACCAGCCTGAAGAACGCCATGTGCTACGAGGATCTCCTGGAAGGTCAGCCGGAGAGCTATGACTGGCCGCTGTTCGACGAGAACACGGCGGCCGCCATGTGTTACACCTCGGGCACCACAGGCAACCCCAAGGGCGCGCTCTATAGCCACCGCTCGACCGTGCTTCATGCGATGGGGCTTCTGGCCGCCGGCACGTTGACCATGGACTCAGCGACATGCGTGCTGCCAGTCGTTCCCATGTTCCACGTCCAGGCCTGGGGTCAGGCCTATGCCGCGCCGATCTGCGGCGCCAAGATGGTCATGCCGGGATTTCGTTTGGATCCCGCCAGTCTTGTTGAGCTGTTCGATAGCGAAAACGTCAATCTGACGCTCGGTGTGCCCACCATATGGCTGGGCTTGTTGAACCACCTGAACGAAACAGGCACGAAACTGCCGCCGGGCTTCGTGTTGGTCAGCGGCGGTGCAGCGGCGCCGCTTTCCATGATCAAAGCCTATGAAGAAGACCACGGCATCACCTATGTCCAAGGCTGGGGCATGACCGAAACCAGCCCGGTCTGTGCCGCCGGCGGCGAGGGACCAGGGTTCGCCGAGCTTGGCGAAGACACCCGCTACGCCCGCAAAATGAAACAGCGTCGCCTTTTTGGCGTCGAGCTTCGTATCCTGGACGACGACCACAAGGACGTCGCCCATGACGGCGAGTCGTCCGGCGAGCTGGTATGCCGCGGCCCATGGATCGCCAGTGGTTACTACAACGACGATGAGGCGTCTAAGGCTGCGATCACCGAGGACGGTTGGTTCCGCACCGGCGATGTCGCGACAATTGACGATGAGTCGCTATTGCAGATCACCGACCGCACCAAGGACCTTATCAAATCGGGCGGCGAGTGGATCAGTTCGATCGACCTTGAAAGCGCGGTCATGGGGCATCCGGACGTGGAAGAGGCCGCCGCGATCGCCATGCCCCATCCGAAATGGACCGAGCGACCCATGCTGGTCATCGTGTCACGCGATGGCAGTAACTTGACCGCCGACGGTGTACGCGCGCATCTGGATGGACAGGTCGCCAAGTGGTGGATGCCCGACGACATCGCATTCGTCGACGAGCTGCCGCATACCGCGACCGGCAAAGTCTCCAAACTGCAACTGCGCGAGCGTTTCAAAGATCATAAACTACCGACCATCTAGGTCTCGCCTTTTCCAGGGCGCGACCCCCTCCCCGTCAGACGGGCACCCCCGCCCAGAGGTATCAGCATGGACTTCGACTATTCGGACAAGGTCAAGGACCTGACGAAGCGCATCGGCGACTTCATGGCCGAGCACATCTATCCCAACGAGCATGTCTATGAGGATCAGGCCCGCGACGGCGGTTGGAACCATGTCCCGCCTGTTATTGACGAGCTGAAAAAAAAGGCGCGCGCCGAGGGGCTGTGGAACATGTTCCTGCCAGACAGCGAACGCGGGTTTGGTCTCAGCAATCTCGAATACGCGCCCTTGTGCGAAACCATGGGCCGCAGCTTCATCGCACCGGAGGCCTTCAACTGCTCGGCACCGGATACCGGCAACATGGAGGTGCTGGAGCGCTACGGGACCGAGGAACAGAAGGAGCAGTGGCTGGAGCCCCTGCTCGCCGGCGAGATCCGCTCGGCCTTCGCCATGACCGAACCGCAAGTCGCCTCGTCCGACGCCACCAACATCGAGTCGCGGATCGAGCGTGACGGTGACGACTACGTCATCAACGGGCGCAAGTGGTGGATTTCCGGATCCGGCGACCCGCGCTGCAAGATCCTGATCTTCATGGGCAAGACCGACCCAAGTGCCGAGCGCCACAAACAACAGTCGATGATCCTGGTGCCCATGGATACACCCGGCGTCTCGGTGGTCCGTCCGATGACCGTCTTCGGCAACGATCACGCACCCCATGGTCACATGGAACTGACCTTTGAAGACGTGCGGGTGCCGGCCAGCAATCTGCTGCTGGGCGAAGGCCGCGGTTTCGAGATTGCGCAGGGCCGGCTTGGGCCGGGCCGCATTCACCACTGCATGCGCCTGGTCGGTCTGGCCGAACGCGCGCTTGAAGCCATGTGCCATCGCGTCGAGGACCGTGTCGCCTTTGGCCGGCCGCTGGCCACCCGCGACACCATCCGCGCCGACATCGCCAACTCGCGCATGGAAATTGACCAGGCCCGGCTGCTCACGTTGAAGGCCGCCGACATGATGGACAAGGTCGGCAACAAGGAGGCGCGCTCGGAGATTTCGATGATCAAAGTGGTCGCGCCCAATGTCGCGCAAACGGTGATTGACCGCGCCATTCAGGCCCACGGCGCCGCCGGCATCAGCCAGGACTTTTTCCTGGCGCATGCCTGGATGTACGCGCGCACGATCCGCTTCGCCGACGGGCCAGACGAGGTCCATCGCGGAGTCATCTCGAAGGAGGAATACCGTCGCCAGGCATCCCAGCGGCGTTGATTGCGGGCGGCGCGTGCTCTAGCGTGCTGCACCGCACAACAGTTGTTCTTTCCACGTTCGTGGAACGGCACCAGCCCACTCCCCCGCCCGGCCACCCATGGCAGCATCCTCGGCGTGGCCGGGCGGGGGAATGGGCCGGCAGCGGCAACTAAGACACTTACTTCGCAGTTGCGGGAGAAGCTCATGTCCTTGGTGAACTACGAGAAGCGTGGCGCGGTCGGCGTCTTGACGGTGACCAACCCGCCGGTCAACGCCATGAGCCCAGGCGTTCCCAAGGGCATCGTAAACGGAGTCGCGGAAGCGAATGCCGACGATGACGTTCACGCGATTGTCCTGATCGGCGCCGGGCGCGGCTTCATCGCCGGTGCCGACATCCGTTACTTCTCCCTGCCCTGGCCCGACGGTGAAGAAAACTTCTCCGACGTCATCAGGAGTTTTGAAGGCAGCGCCAAACCCGTCATCGCGGCGATCCACGGTCACGCCCTTGGCGGCGGTCTGGAAGTCGCCATGGCCTGCCATTACCGCGTCATCGTGCCGACGGCCCAGGTCGGTCAGCCGGAGGTCAAGCTCGGCTTTCCGCCGGGCGCCGGCGGCACCCAGCGGCTGCCGCGCCTGGCTGGCGTCAAAGTCGGGCTAGACATGATCGTCTCGGGTAATCCCGTGCGTGCGCCGCGCGCCGCCGAATTCGGCATTGTCGACAAGGTAATCGACGGTGACCTGCTTGAAGGCGCGCTCGCCTTCGCGGAGGAGAAGGTGGCGTCGGGCGGCCCGCACCGCCTGGCGCGCGACCTCGACGCCAAGCTCGACGACGCCGGGATCTTTGATGCCAAGCGCCAGGAGATCAAACGCCGGGCCCGCGGCATGCGCGCGCCCTATGCCTGTATCGAATGTGTCGAGGCCGCCGTCGACCGGCCGTTTGACGAGGGCGTCAAGCGGGAGCGCGAGATCTTTGAGGACTGCGTAAAGTCCGACGAATCGAAGGCGCTGCGGCACGTCTTCTTCGCCGAGCGCGCGGCCGGCAAGATCCCCGGTATTGCGAAGGATATCGAACTGAGGCCCGTCAAAACGGCAGGCGTTCTGGGCGCCGGCACCATGGGTGGCGGCATCGCCATGAACTTCGCCAACGCGGGCATCCCGGTGCGTATTCTGGAGCAGAACCAGGAAGCGCTCGACAAGGGCATGGCGCGGATCGAGAAAAACTATGCCAACACCGTCTCAAAGGGTCGGCTTTCGCAGGACGACATGGACAAGCGCATGGGTCTCATCGAGCCAGTGCTCGATTATGCCGCGCTCAGCGATGTCGACATGGTGATCGAGGCGGTGTTCGAGACCATGGATGTCAAAAAGGACGTCTTCGCCAAGCTCGATGCGGTGTGCAAACCCGATACGATCCTGACCAGCAACACGTCTTATCTGAATGTCGACGAGATCGCCGCGACCGTGCCGGACCGCTCAGGCAACGTCCTGGGCACCCACTTCTTCAGCCCGGCGAACGTCATGCGCCTCCTAGAAGTCGTGCGTACGGAAAACGTCAGCGATCAGGTGCTGGCAACGGTCATGGATGTCGGTAAACGCATGCGCAAGCTGCCGATCGTCGCCGGCGTCTGCCACGGTTTCATCGGCAACCGCATGCTGGAGGGATACTTCGGCGAAGCCGCGCTGATGGTTGAGGAAGGCGCCCCGCCCCAGCAGATCGACAAGGTGATGTACGATTTCGGCATGGCCATGGGGCCCTTGGCGGTGAGCGATCTGGCCGGCCTCGATATCGGCTGGAGCAAACGCAAGGACGCCGGTGGCGGCGAAGCGGCATATGAGCGCGGCAGCTTCGTCTCGAACAGGCTGTGCGAGATGGGCCGTTTCGGCCAGAAGACCGGGCGCGGCTATTACATCTACGAACAGGGCAACCGCACGCCCGTGCCCGACCCGGAGGTCGCGCAGCTGGCGAAAGACGCCGCCGCTCATTTCGGCTTGGAGACCCGGGAGTTCTCCGACCAGGAGATTCTGGAGCGCTGCATGTATCCGCTGGTCAACATCGGCGCGCAGATCCTGGATGAAGGTTTCGCGCTGCGCGCCAGCGATATCGATCTCGTCTACATCAACGGCTACGCCTTCCCAGTCTGGCGCGGCGGGCCCATGCATTGGGCCGGTACGGTCGGTCTGAAGACCGTCTATGATGCCGTCTGCCGCTACCACGACGAACTTGGGTTTGCCCATTGGAAACCATCGCCGCTGCTGAAACGGCTGGCCGACGAAGGCAAGACCTTCGAGGACTACGATCAGGAGGACTGAACCATGCGTGAAGCCGTCATCGTCTCCACCGCCCGCACGCCGATCGGCAAGGCCTATCGCGGCGCCTTCAACAACACCCACGGCATCACCATGACCGGCCACGTGATCGAGCACGCTGTTGAGCGCGCCGGCGTCGAACCCGCGGAGGTCGAGGATGTCATCATCGGCTGCGGCCTGCCGGAGGGCGCCACCGGCCACAACCATGCGCGCCTAGCGACGATCCGCGCCGGTCTGCCGGTAACGACGGCGGCGACCACCATCAACCGCTTCTGCAGTTCCGGCCTGCAGGCGATCAGCTCGGCCGCCCAGCGCGTCATCGTCGACCAGGTCGACGTCGCGGTCGCCGGCGGCGTCGAGCAGATCAGCCTGGTCCAGAACGACAACATGAACCATTACAAGGCGACCGAGGACTGGCTGATGGAGCACAAGCCAGCGCTTTGGATGTCGATGCTGGAGACCGCCGACACGGTCGCGGCGCGCTACGGCGTCAGCCGTGAGGCCCAGGACGAGTACGCCTTGCAGAGCCAGATGCGTACGGCCGCCGGCCAGCAGGCTGGCCGCTTCGACGACGAGATCGTGCCGCTTGCCTCGGTCAAGCTGGTCAAGGACAAGGAGACCGGCGAGATCAGTGAACAGGCAGTGACCCTGGAGAAAGACGAAGGCAACCGCCCGACCACAACGCTGGAAGGGCTCGCCGGTCTGGATCCTGTGCGCGGCGAGGATCAGTTCATCACCGCCGGCAACGCAAGCCAGCTTTCCGATGGTGCCTCGGCCTGCGTCGTCATGGAGGCCTCGACGGCGGCCAAACAAGGTATCGAGCCGATGGCGATCTATAAGGGCATGGTCGTCGCCGGCTGCGAGCCGGACGAAATGGGCATTGGCCCGGTGTACGCCGTGCCGAAGCTCCTGGAGCGCAACGGCCTCAAGGTGGACGACATCGACCTGTGGGAATTGAACGAGGCCTTCGCCGTCCAGGTTATCTACTGCCGCGACAAACTCGGCATCGACAACGAGAAACTCAATGTCGACGGCGGCTCGATCTCGATCGGCCATCCCTATGGCATGTCCGGCGCGCGCATGACAGGCCACGCCCTGATCGAAGGCAAACGCCGCGGCGCCAAGCACGCGGTCGTCACCATGTGCATCGGCGGCGGCCAGGGCATGGCCGGCCTGTTCGAGATTTGCTGACAGTTTGCTGATCGAAGCCTGAGACGCCACCCATGGCACCGCCGCATGAAACGGACGGCGTGACCGATCCCGAAACGATCGACGTCCGGGCGGACGAAACGCTTGATCTCACCCGGTTGGAACCGTGGCTGCGCGACAACCTGGAGGGCGCCGACGGTCCGCTTAGCGTCCGTCAGTTCGGTGGTGGCCACGCCAACCTGACCTACCTCCTGTCATTTGCCGACAACGAGTTTGTCCTGCGTCGACCGCCACTGGGTCCGGTGGCACCCAGCGCGCACGACATGACGCGCGAGCATCGTGTCCTGAAGGACCTGTGGCGCGCCTATCCATTGGCGCCACGTAGCTTCGTGCTATGCACCGACCCCGATATTCTGGGCGTCGACTTTCACGTGATGGAACGGCGCGATGGCTTCGTCATCCGCGCCAACAACACGACGGTCATCGACAGTGACCCCTCACTCTGCCAGCGGATCGGCCGCATGATCGTGGACAGTCTGGCGGACTTTCACCGGGTCGATCCGCAAGGCGTCGGTCTTAACGACCTTGGCCGCCCGGAGGGATTTGTCGAGCGGCAAGTCGGCGGTTGGGTGAAACGCTGGCATGCCGCCGTCGACGAACACGCGCCGGACGCCAGCGACTTGATCGGCTGGATTGAGGCGGACATCCCGGCCTCCGATCAGGTCACGCTGGTCCATAACGACTTCAAGCTCGACAACATCATGGTCGCCCATGACGATCCGGCGCGCGCGGTCGCCGTGCTCGACTGGGACATGTGCACACGTGGCGATCCGCTGCTCGATCTCGCCAACCTGCTGAATTACTGGGCCGAAACCACCGACAGCGAGCTACAACGCAAGGCCGCGTGGATGCCCACCGACCGTCCGGGCTTTCCGACCCGACAGGAGATTAGAGAGGCCTACGGCGAGCGGACGGGCTTCGACCTCTCGCGCCTTACTTGGTACGAGGTGTTTGGTGCGTTCAAGATCGCCGTGATCGTGCAGCAGATCTATATCCGCTACCTGCGCGGCCAGACCCAGGACGAGCGGTTCGCCGTCATGGACGAACGCGTGCGCGCCCTGATCGACAAGGCGAAGGCGTCAGCCGCCGCGTAGGTTAGCCGAACAGGCCGCCGAACTTGCTGCGGCGCTTTTCCAGGAACCTCTGGTGATAGTCTTCGGCCGGCCAGAAGGTCGGTGCGTCGACGATCTGCGTGACGATGGAACGGTCATCGGTACGTGCGTCTTGCCGCGCCCTCATCGACGCTTCGGCCGCGGCGCGTTGGTCGGTGTCATGGACAAAGATCGCCGAGCGGTACTGGCTTCCGACATCTGGTCCCTGGCGGTCCTTGGTTGTGGGATCATGGATCGACCAGAAGACATCGAGCAGCTCGTCATAGGTAATGCGCTGGGGATCGAACTCGATCTCGACCGCCTCTGCGTGGCCGGTCGTGCCGCTGCACACGGCTTCATAGGTCGGATTATCCAGCGTGCCGCCAATATAGCCGACCTGGGTCGCCGTCACGCCGGTGATCTGGCTGAAGGTCTCCTCCGGGCTCCAGAAACAACCCGCTGCGAATGTCGCCTTGACCATGGATTCGTTCCTCACACTGCTCATCACCCCAGAGATGGTGACGGAGGGTACCCGGGTCAAACGCTCGCAACAATGGTCGAGCCGCCATCAACGACAATTGTTTGGCCGGTGATGTAGCTGCCGGCCGCCGAGGCCAGGAAAACCGCCACGCCGGCGATATCGTCGGGCTCGCCCAGGCGGCGCAACGGGTAGCTTGCCTCGACCTGGGCGCGCCGTTCGGGGTTTTCCCAGAGCGCCCGCGCGAAATCGGTCTTGATCAGGCCGGGCGCGATGGCGTTGCAGCGAATGTTGTGCTCGCCCCATCTGACGGCGAGGTTCCGGACCATGGCGCTGTCGGCGGCCTTGGAGATGCCGTAGACGCCGATATCGTCGGTGCCCTTGATGCCGGCGATGCTGGACAAGAGGATCACAACGCCGTCGCGGCGTTCGGCCATCTGGGGCAGCAGCATGCGGGCGAGCCACAGGTTCGCCTTGATGTTGCTGTCCATAATCTTGTCGAAGGCTGATTCCTCGATGTCGGTCATCGGACCGTAGTGCGGGTTGACCGCGGCGTTGCCGACCAGGATGTCGACCTTGCCGAACGCCTTCATCGTCTGGTCGACGAGGTTCTCCAGTTGATCGATGTGGGAGACATTGCAGGCGACGGCGATTGCTTCGCCACCGGCCGCCGTGATGCCGTCGGCGACCTCCTGGCACTTGTCCAGTTTGCGGCTTGAGACCACAACCTTGGCGCCGGCCTCGGCCATGCGCTCGGCGATCGCTCGTCCGATCCCCTTTGAGCCGCCCGTCACGATGGCGACCTTGCCGGCCAACCCGAACATTTCCATGTGCACCTCCCCGCGCCCTGTCGGGCCCGAGCATACGCATCAGCGCGATGGATGCCAGTGGGCAGGGCGTCACATCACAGCCAAGGGCACTCGCATCGGACCAGGCGGTAGTGCAGCCAACCGGTTTCCTTGAGGCCGGCGTCCAGGCTCTCCTCGATGATGTCCATGACCGTGCCCTCGCCCAGTTGGGCGATCAAGCCGTTGGACTGGGCCGCGGCACTGAGCGAAGCGGTGACGGCTTCCTTCGATCCCACACCCTCGGCGACGAACTGGCCAATCTTGTACGCCGCCTCTTCCAGGTTCCTGAGGGCGACCGATGACGCTGCCGTGGTTACTCGCCAGAGCTCATAGCGGATGGTCGGGCCACACTGGTTGTCGGCATAGGCCACGAGCGGGTATCGACCGATCAAGCGCATGCCGAGGTTTTCGAGCAACCGGCACGACGCCTGGTTCAATCCGGCGAGCACGAGCGCCTCGACTGCCGCGATGTCGCCACGCCGGAAGAGGTGGCGCACGACCGCACCCACGACCTCGGTCGCGACGCCCTTGCCCCAGGTCTGACGGCCGAAGGCGTAATAGACCTCCGGGCCGTGGCCGACGTGCTCGAGCGGCTCGTCGACGGCGCAAAAGCCGATGAACTGACCGATATCACCGAATCGCCCATCGCGATCGAAGACACCCCAAATGCCGTTTTCCTGGTTCCGTTCAATCCAACCGTGGGTGATCGCGAGGCGCCGGTCGAGCGTCGACCAGTCGCAGATCAACGTCTTGACGACATCCGGATCCGCGCCCAGTTCGGCAAGCAACGGCGCGTCTTCCGGCGACAACGGCTTGAGGTCAAAACGCTCGGTCGCCAACACCGCATGGGGGGCCGTGCCGGTGCCACCATTGACCGCCTGCAACATCGGCGTCGTCTTGCCACCGGCATAAACTTCCGGGGCCATCTCGCCCGAAACCTTCGCCCATCCCGTGGCCCCTGCCCTGAGCGCGGTGGCCATCCGGGGTGTTGAGTGCTGTTTGGTCGATCTAATAGGCATGAGCCCCTCCGTTCGCGTCTGCGGCGGCGGGCACAAGGACACCACCGTGCAATCGGCGATTTGGGGAGCGTCATGTTTCAGTTAAATGTCATGTCCCAGAGGAGAAGTGTTTCAATTGCATCCGTCGCACGGGCGAGCCCAGATCGCTACGCAAGCGCGCAAAAAACCGTTCTCTTTGGCGCCAGATCAACTAGCATCCAATCCCTTACCGCCATTCTGGACTCTCGGAGACCGCCATGCAGATGAACCTGAGTGATGCCGATCGCGCCTTCCGCGACGAGGTCAGGGCGTTTCTTGCCGCCGAACTGCCGCCGGCGATCAGCGAGAAGGTCTTGGGCGGTCACGGTTTGAGCCGGGACGACTACGTCTCATGGCACAAGAAGCTCCACGCCAAGGGCTGGGCGTGCTCGCACTGGCCGACCGAGTACGGCGGCTGCGATTGGAGCCCGATCCAGCACTACATCTTCGAGACCGAGCTGGGTGAGGCCGGCGCACCTGGCGAGATGCCGTTTGGCCCTGACATGGTGGCGCCTGTCATCATGCACTTCGGCACCGAGGAACAGAAGAAACAGCATTTGCCCAGCATTCTCAACGCAGACGTCTTCTGGTGTCAGGGTTATTCGGAACCCAATTCCGGCTCCGACCTTGCCAGCCTAAAGTGCAAAGCAGTCCTGGACGGCGACCACTACGTGGTCAACGGCGGCAAGACGTGGACGACGATGGCCCATTGGGCCGACTGGATGTTCTGCCTGGTCCGCACCGACAGCAGCGGCAAGAAGCAGGAAGGTATCTCATTCCTGCTGATCGACATGAAGAGCCCGGGCATCACCATCAACCCGATCATCACCATGGAGGGCGGCCACGAGGTCAATACCGTCATGTTTGACGACGTGCGTGTGCCGGTCGCCAATCTGATCGGCGAGCAGGACAAGGGTTGGACCTATGCGAAGTTCCTGCTGGGGTATGAGCGTACCAACATGGCCGGCATACCCCAGGCCAAGCGCGCGTTGCGGCGCGTGAAGGAAATCGCGGCCAACGAAATGGACGGCGACAAGCCGCTGATCGACAACCCGCGCTTCCGTCACAAGGTGGCGGATACGGAAATTCAGATCCTGGCGCTGGAGGCGACCACCTTGCGTCTTCTGGCCGATCAGGTCGCCGGCAAAACGCCGGGCCCGGAAGCCTCATTCATCAAGATCCGCGGCACCGAGATCGATCAGGCGCTTACCGAACTCACCATGGACGCGGTCGGCAACTACGCCCTGCCCTTCATTCCCGAGGCCATGGAAGACGGCTGGAACGAGGAGCCGGTCGGCCCTGACTACGCCATGCCGGCGGCGCCGACCTACTTCAACACCCGCAAGGTGACGATCTATGGCGGCTCGAACGAGATCCAGAAAAACATCATCGCCAAGGCGGTGCTGGGTCTCTAGCATCCGCGAAAGTAGCGAATAACAAACTAATGTGACCCCGTGGGAGTGACGTGATGATCGACCTGGAGCTCTCCAGCGAGCAACAGTTGATAAAGGAGAGCGCCGACCGTTTCGTCGAGCGCGACTATCCGTTTAACGACCGCCGCGCGGCGGCGAAGAGCGAACAGGGTTTCCGGCCGGAAATCTGGAAGACCTTCGCCGAGTTGGGCTGGCTCGGGATAGGCCTGCCTGAAGACGTCGGCGGGTTCGGCGGCGCCAAGGATGTCGCCATCCTCTCTGAGTCTCTCGGCAAGGGCCTGGTCAACGAGCCGTTCCTGGCAAGCGTCGTTCTGGGCGGCGGCACGCTGGCGCGGGCTGGTACGCCGGCGCAGCAGCAGGACGTCTTGCCTTCCCTCGTGGCCGGCGAGACGCTGCTTGCGTTTGCCCACGGCGAGCGACAATCACGCAACGACATCGCCGCGGTGACGACCACCGCCAAAAGCCAAGGCGGCGGCTACCGCCTGGACGGCGCGAAGTCGGTCGTGCTGAACGGTGATACGGCCGACCGCCTGGTGGTGAGCGCCCGCACGGCCGGCGGCGACCGTGACGAGGACGGTCTCTCGCTGTTTTTGGTCGACACCGATGCAAAGGGCGTGAGCCGCAGGGGATACGCCACGAACGACGGCAGCCGCGCCGCCGAGATCGTGTTCGAAGGCGTGGAGGTCCCCTCAGACGCGCTGATCGGTGAGGAAGGTGCGGCCTATCCGATCATCGAGGAAACCGTCGACCGCGGCGCCGCGGCGCTATGCGGCGAGGCACTCGGCCTGATGGCGGCCTTGAACGACCTCACCATCGACTACTCCAAGACCCGCGAGCAGTTCGGTCAACCGATCGGCAAGTTCCAGGCGCTGCAGCACCGCATGGTCGACATGTTCGTTGCGCTTGAAGAAGCGCGCTCCCTCACCACGGTCTACATGAACGATGTCGACAGCGATGACCGGGACGAACGCCGCCTGGCGGTCTCGGCCATGAAGGCGCAGATCGGCAAGTCAGGCCGCCTCGTCGGTCAGGAGGCGATTCAGCTCCACGGCGGTATCGGTATGACCGAAGAATACGCGGCGGGCCATTACTTCAAGCGCCTGACCATCGTCGCCCGGCTGTTCGGCGACATCGACTGGCACCTCGAACGGTTCGCGGCGCTTAGCTAGACGTCACGGGCATTCGACGTTCGCGCAGAGCTCGTCGGCCGCACGCACGTCATCGGGCATCTGACAGCACAGCGTCTCTTCGGTGACCCGATCGGTCTCCGCATCCTTGGCGCTGCTGTCATCGCCCAACGGGATGTCGATCTGATCGCTGTCGGGATCGACAGTGCCAGGTTCGATGTTCAGCAAATCGGCGTCGGGGTCATCGTATTGGGCATGGACAGTGGCCGGCGTCAGCATAAGAACGACCATAAGCGACAAGACAATACGCATCGTAAGACTCCACCCTAAACCGTTGAATACATGCATCCGGTGATTCACTAGGCCGGCTCGTCGGAAACCCGGATGATCAGCTTACCGAAGTTGTCGCCGCTGAACAGGCCATTGAACGCGCTTGGCGCGTTCTCCAGCCCGTCGACAATGGTCTCGCGATAGGTCAGGCGGCCATCCTTGATCCAGCCCGCCATCTCGGCGAGCGCCGCGGCGTGCTTATCGGCGAAGTCGGTTACCAGCAGTCCTTCCATGCGCGCGCGCTTGACGATGAACTTCCAGAGCTCGTCGGGCACCATCTCCGGAGCGGTGGCGTTGTAGCCGGAAATCGTGCCGCATACGGCGACGCGGCCGTGAAGATTGAGTTGATCGAACGCGGTGCGGCCGATCACACCGCCGACGTTCTCGAAGTAGACATCGATGCCGTCCGGGCAGGCCGCGCGCATGGCATCGGCAATGTCGCCGCATGCCTTGTAGTTGAAGCAGGCGTCGTAGCCGCAGTCGTCCAGGCAGTAGGCCACCTTGGCGTCCGATCCGGCGCAGCCGGCGACACGACAGCCCTTGATCTTGGCGATCTGCCCGACCGTCGCCCCGACGGCGCCAGACGCGGCGGAAACGAAGACGGTTTCTCCCGCCTTGGGCTGACCGACCTCCAGCAGACCGTGATAGGCGGTCAACCCTGGCATGCCGAGCACGCCGAGCGCGGTTGTCAGCGGCGCCAACGTCGGATCGAGCTTGCGAAGATGATTCCCGGGGAAGACAGCGTAGTCCTGCCACCCGGAATAGGCTTCGACCACTTCGCCGACCGCCACGGCGGAAGACTTGGACTCAACGACCTCGCCGACCGTACCACCGACGATAACCTCGCCAAGGCCGATCGGCGCCTCATAGGACTCCGCATCGTCCATCATGCCGCGCATGTAGGGGTCGAGGCTGAGATAGATCGTGCGGACCAGAGCCTCGCCCTCGCCCGGTTCAGGCAAAGGACCCTCAAC
Source organism: Pseudomonadota bacterium (assembly GCA_039028155.1). Classification (NCBI taxonomy): domain Bacteria; kingdom Pseudomonadati; phylum Pseudomonadota; species Pseudomonadota bacterium. Next base: position 12,274 of record JBCCIS010000047.1, on the reverse strand, counting down.
AAGCTTCAGGTCATCGTCGGTCGGCAATCCGACCGGGCGTTTGGCGAGGGTGATCTGGCGATTGGTCGTTGTCGTCATGCTATCCGCCCTTTTCTTGGGATCCTGGCAAGCGAAAGAGGCGCCTTTGCGACACGCCTGCCTGCTGGGACCAAGCATAACCTGCATCGCTGGGGCTGAAACCTTGCGCGACACCGCCATAGACGACAGGATGCGCCCCGATCAATCAGGAAGCGGAGATACCGGCCATGACGGGACGTGTTCTTTCGATCGCACGCAGAGAGAAGTCGCGGGCGCCCATGGAAGAAATCAAGGAAACCGGCGTCTCGCTGGAGGCCGGCGTTGACGGCGACTACCGCGGCGACCCCGACGACCGGCAAGTCACCGTCCTGACCAAAGAAAGCTGGCAGGCGGCCTGCGACGAGCTGGGCAAGGAAATCCCCTGGACGACCCGGCGCTCCAACATCTTGATCGAAGGACTGCGCGTCGAGGGCAAGGTCGGCAAGACCATCCGAATTGGCGATCTGGCGCTTCAGATCACCGGCGAGACCGACCCGTGCAACCGCATGGAAGAACAGGTCGCCGGTCTGCGCCAGGCCCTGACGCCGGATTGGCGCGGCGGCGTCACCTGCCGTGTCACGTCGCCGGGCCATGTCGCGGTCGGCGACGCCGTCGCGTTGGAAGACTGAGGAGCCCTTCCAACGCCTGACAACACCATCCAGATACGCCTGGCGCAACGCGAAGACCTGCAGGCCTGCCGCCTGATCGAGAACGACGCTGCCGGTGTTTTTGTCGAGATCGGCATGGCCGAGATCAGCAATGACCCGCCGACCGACATTGAAACCCTTCGCGAGGCGCAAGCAGAGTCGCAGCTTTGGGTCGCCTGCGACGGCAACGATGTGCCGATCGGGTTTGTTCTTGCCCGGCTCGTCGACGGCGCGCTCTATATCCAGGAGCTCGATGTGATGCGTGCCTATCAGCGCCGTGGCATTGGTGGACGGTTGATCGCCGCGGTCTGTGATGCCGCCCGGGATCGCGGCGACAGCACCGTCATGCTCTCGACCTTCGCCGATGTTCCATGGAACGCGCCCTACTACGAGCGGTTAGGCTTCCGGCGTCTAGAGCATGCCGAATTGACACCAGCCTTGCGGGCGATCGAAGCCGAGGAAGCCGCGTTTGGGCTGGATACGACCCGGCGGGTGTTCATGGGCCGCACGCTGTAGGCGCACGCCGGCAAAAGGCCTAGAATGGTCCGATCCGACGAAGGAGGTTCCGATGCCAGCTTTTATCGAAGGACAGCCGGTCCTGATCGTAATCGACATTCAAGGCGGCAATAACGACGACTCCGGTGATTCAGGCATTCCCTATATGGGGGACCGTGACCGACTGCTCGACAACGCCGAAAAACTGGTCGGCGCCGCGCGGCAGAACGGCATCCCGCTTGTGTTCATCCAGGAGGTGCATCGCCCGGACCACGTCGATTTTGGCCGGGAACTCGACGGCAGCGAGGACGTCCACTGTGTCGACGGCGTGCCCAGCACGGCCATTCATCACCGCGTGCGGCCGCAAGAGGGCGAGTATCACATCGTAAAACGGCGCTATTCGGCGTTTTTCGGCACCGATCTGGAAATCCTGCTGAAAGGTCTGAAGGCCGATACCCTGATCCTGTGCGGCGAACTGACCGATGTCTGCGTCCACTACACCTTTGTCGACGGCCATCAACACGACTACTACATGCGCGTGGTCGAGGATTGCGTTGGCGGTTCCACTTATGCCCGTCACGAGGCGTCGCTGGATGCCATGGAGTATCTGCAGACCGGCGCGCGGTGCTCGACGGCCGATGTGATCGCGGCGTTCGATCGCCTGAAGAAAGCCGCCTAAGCCCCGGACTTAGCTGGGGAAAATCCGCTTGTATCTGTCAGCGAGATGACTTGTAGAGAGCGTTGAACTGCTAGGTGCAGCTCAACCCTCAACTTATTGAAATGTCATGATTTTGCCTGCATTTGCGCGTCACCATGGCGGTCATGGGCAGGTGGTGGACATACGCGGCAATCGTCTTGTTCTGGGTGGCGGCCATCGCGGCGGTCGTGATCGTTTTGGCCGACGATCGTACGGATGCGATGGTGGTTCATGACGCCCTGCGCGCCACGATGACCGCTGACGACTTTGCCGCGCGCATCGAGTCGGCCCTGGCCGCCGACGACATCGAGACCGCCGACGTCTACGCCGAAACTGCGACGTTTGCGGGTTACAGCCTGCCTCCCGAGGTGCACGCCGAGCTGAACGAAGCCCACGGCATCTGGCAGAGCACCTGGCGCGAAAGCACCAGCTTCGCGACGGGTTTCGTGACCGGCGAGACCGACGACCTCGCCTCGTTCGGCGGCGCCGTGGCATCCGACCTGACCGTCGTCGGCGATGTCCGGGACATCGCCCTTGAGGGCAGTGCGATGGTCGCGGGCGAACCCTATGATGAGTTCATTCTGATCCTGTCTGGCGTCGGCTTAGGCATCACCACGGCGACCTGGGCAACAGGCGGCGCGGCGCTGCCGGTCAGGGTCGGTGCATCGGTAACGAAAGCCGCGAAGCGCACGGGACGCTTGGCCGCTCCCCTGCTCGACGACATGGTCGGTATGGCCCGCCAGGCCATCGACATGCCCCGGTTGAAGACGGACCTGGCCGGCATCGACGCCACCGACATCGCCGGATTGAGACGCGTCGCCGGTAAACATCTGGAAACGGCCCGCCATAGTCGCCTCGTCGCGACACTGGACGAGGTCGGCGATATCGCCTCGCGTCTCGGCCCGGCGGAAACGCTGCGCATCCTACCTCATATCGAAAGCGCCGCGGAGATCGGCGGGGTCGCCGCCATGGCCAAGGTGCTTGGCAAGAAAACGCGTGCGGTCATCGAACTCACCGGCAAGACAAGCCTGCGCCTGTTCAAGCGTGGCTGGCCCCTGATGCGCATTCTTGTTGCCGCGCTCTATGGCGTTCTGGCCTCGATCCCCGGCTGGATCGCGTGGCGCATAACACGCCGTCTCGCCCGGTTCACCTACCTTCGATTGATGCGGCCTGCGGCTGTTTGACACGACCACTTCACAGATCGAGCCTATGCGTCCACCATGAGTGTCGGAAGGGGGGCAAGATGGTCGACGCAGCGCCAAACGGCCGGCCGTCCATAGAGGCGATCCATGGGAAGCATCCGTCATGCTGATGGGAGCTTTGCTTGTCTGGTACGTGTTGACGTTCGGCGCGGTGGTCTTCGTCATCTGGGATCAGACAACGAATACGCCTTCCGTTGGTGTCATGAAACTGGCCTGGGTGCTGGTCATGCTCTACACCGGCCCGATTGGTCTGTTCGTCTACCTGCTGAGTTGCCGCCAGCCGCTGCCTGGCACGCATGACGCCTTTATCGCGCCGCACTGGAAACAGACCATCGGGTCGATGGCGCACTGTCTGGCGGGCGACGCCACCGGCATCATCATCTCTGCCGCCATCGTCTATCACTTCATGCTGCCGAACGGCATCGATCTGATCATCGAGTACCTGTCGGCCTTCGTGGTCGGGCTCCTGGTCTTCCAGGCGCTGTTCATGAAGTCCATGTTCGGCAGCTACTGGGTCGCGGTCAGGAAGACCTTCTTCGCCGAGACCGTCTCCATGAACATGGTGATGTTCGGCATGATCCCGACCATGGTCATCCTGATGCACGTGGTGCCCGACGGCGACAATCCCTGGAACCCCGCCTTCTGGGGTGTCATGTCCGTGGCGACGATGATCGGCGGGATCACCGCCTATCCGATAAACTCCTGGCTGGTCGGCAAAGGCTACAAGCACGGCATGATGACGGCGTCGTCAGCCGATAAGCCTGCGGCCGCGATGGGCAGTCATGGCGAGCACGCCGGCCATGCCATGAGCGGCCACGCCCATCATGGCGGCCACGAAGGTGGCGGCGGGCACCACCACGCCAGTGGCATGCCCGAACCGAGCGGTACCACCGTCGTTACCGTGTCGTTGGGTACATTCGTGCTTATGTTGGCTGCCGCGGCGGTTGCGTCACGCTTCGCACCGATCTCGTTCTAACCCGCCAAAGGAGGCGCCGAACCATGGCCTTTGTCGCGTTGGTCACACTACTCGCTCTCGGTTTCTATATGTTTCTCGCGGCGCGCACGGCGCAACACCGTGGCAAAGCGGGCATCAAGGCGCCGGCGACCGTTGGTGACGAAAAGTTCGAGCGCGCCTTCCGCATTCATCAGAATACCGCCGAGCAGATGATCTTCTTTCTGCCCAGCATGTGGATCTGCGGCTACTTTGTGACGTGGACCTGGGCCGGAATCGGCGGCCTGATTTGGATCGCCGGACGTGTCCTTTATGCCGTCAGCTACAAAAACGACCCACCCAGCCGTGGGCCGGGTTTCTTGATCGCTTTCGCCGCCGCCTCGATTTTGTGGCTCGTCGGCCTTATCGGCGCTTTTTCTACGCTGTAGAGGAAGGTATGCTCGGGGCCGGCAGGATCCAGGACCTAGAGCACCATGACGGCGTTCCCCCATCTCTTCTCGCCCATCAAGGTCGGCCCGGCGACCTTCAAGAACCGCATCTTCTCGACCGGTCACATGACATGTCTGCTCGACGGCTTTCTGCCGGATGATCGTTTCGTCGCCTATCACGAGGCGCGCGCGCGGGGCGGCGCCGGCCTCATCATCACCGAGGCGGCCGCGCTGCACTGGACCTCCGGTCGGCGCAATCTGAACGCCGGCGACGACGCGTGCATCCCGGGCTACCAGCGCACGGCCGAAGCCGTTCACGCCCATGGCTGCGCGATCTTCGGGCAACTCGGCCATGGTGGTGTCTACGGTGTCGGCACCACCGATGGGTCGCTTGGTGTTCCCTACGGCCCCTCCGAATACACCTCCGAGCGCTCGCACATGGTGTCGCGGGCGTTGTCGGCGGTAGAGATCGCCGACCTGGTCAAGGCCTATGGCGCGGCGGCGGCGCGCATGAAACGGGCGGGTTTGGACGGTGTCGAAATTCTGTCGAGCCACAGCCTGCTGCCCGCGCAGTTTCTGAACCCGCACATCAACCGGCGCACCGATGCCTATGGCGGTAGCCTTGAGAACCGCATGCGGTTCCTGCGCGAGGTCATCGCCAGCGTGCGCGACGCGGCCGGCGGCGAACGGATCGTCGGCATGCGCATTTCCGGTGACGAAATGCACGGGGATGGCGGTGATCCCGACGAGTTGATGGAGGTCTGCCGCATGATCGGCAACGACGGCGGCCTCGACTATCTAAACGTTATCGCCGGTTCGATGATCGCCCTGAAGGGCTCGATCCACGTCGTGCCGCCGATGAACATCGAACACGGCTATCTGGCGCCGATGGCACACGCCGTCAAAAAACTGGTCGATATCCCCGTCTTCGTCGCCGGGCGAATCAACCAGCCGCAGGAAGCCGAGAACATCATCGCCGGCGGTCAGGCCGACATGTGCGGCATGACGCGCGCGCAGATCTGCGATCCCGAGATGGCGAACAAGGCAAAGGAAGGCCGGACCGATGACATCCGCGCCTGCATTGCCTGCAACCAGGCCTGCATCGGCCACATGCAGGTCGGCCTCGGTATATCCTGCATCCAGCATCCCGAAACCGGGCGCGAGGTCGACTACGGCGAGCGCCAACCCACCGCCGAGCCGCGCAAGGTCATGGTCATCGGCGGCGGTCCCGCCGGCATGAAAGCAGCCGCGGTCGCCGCCGAACGCGGCCATGACGTCACACTCTACGAAGCGACTGGCCAGCTGGGCGGCCAGGCGCAGCTGGCGCAGATGCTGCCGGGCCGCGCGGAGTTTGGCGGCATCGTCACCAACCTGACACGCGAGATGGAGATCGCCGGTGTCAAGGTGCAGAAGAACACAGCCATCGATATGGCGCAGGTCGAGCGGGAGGCGCCGGACGCGGTCATCCTGGCCACCGGCGCCCTGCCCCGCCGGCCAGAAATCGAAGGCGCGGATGAAGCCCATATTGTCGATGCCTGGGCGGCGCTTAAGGGTGAGGCCAATGTAGGCAGCCGCGTTGTCGTCGCCGACTGGCGGTGCGATTGGATCGGGCTCGGCATGGCCGAGAAGCTGGCGCGCGACGGCTGCTCGGTGACACTCGCCGTCGACGGCTACATGCCCGGCCAGCGCATCCAGATGTACGTGCGCGACCGCTGGGTCGGCGAGCTGCACAAGCTGGGAGTCGACATCGTTCCCTATGCCCGCCTGTTCGGCGCCGATGCCGACAGCGTCTATCTACAGCATGCGACGTCAGGCGAGCCGATCATCGTCGACGAGGTCGACACACTGGTCACGTCATTGGGCCACACCTCCGTCGACGCGCTCGCCGAGGCGCTGGAGAACTGGTCCGGAGACCTCTTCATGGCCGGCGACTGCCTGAGTCCGCGCACCTGCGAGGAAGCGGTGCTGGAAGGGTTAAAGGCGGGCGTGGCGGTCTGATTGCGCGTGACCGGCCATCCGGGATGACAAATCAATGTCGGGAGTCTGCCTTATCGAGCGTCCTTGTCGTCTGATGTGCTCGTCTTGTCCGTCTCCTCCGGCGGTTCGGCGCTCTTCGAGTAGTTCATGGTCTCCTGCGAGACAGCGCCGCCGGAGACGATGAAGGTCATCGCCTCGTCAAAGGTCCATGTCGTCGAGATGACACGGTCGACCGGCACGATCTCCAGATAGCCGCTGGTCGGGTTGGGCGTGGTCGGCACGTAGACGGCGGCGAGCTCGTCGCCCGTGTCCGCGTCTTTCAGTGTCTTCGTGACGAAGCCCACCGCCTTCATCTCCGGTGACGGAAAATCGATCAGAACGACGCGCTGCACGCCGTCGGGTTTTTGTTTGAGCGCGCCGAGCAACTGGCTGACGGCGCCATAGATCGTCTGAACCAGGGGGATGCGCTGCATCAGCATGTCGAACGCGCCGATCAGCCGGCGCCCAATCACCATGCTGGCGAGAACGCCGAGCAGGTAGAGCAGCACGATCACCATGAAGACCGAGAGCGCCGGCACCAGCCACGGCTCCAGAAGGAAGTCCGCGATGTCCGGGTTGACCCGGCGGAAGGAGCGCGCCAGGCCCTGGGCGAGCGGCTGGCCGATCTGGGACAAGAGGCGGAACAAGAACGCCAGGACGAACCAGGTCACCATGAGAGGGATGGCCGTCAACAGGCCGGTCAGCAGGTGGCGCCGGATCCGGGCGGTTAGTTTGGGTCTTGTCTCAGACTTTTTGTCTTTGGCCACGGGGCGGTCTCCTCGGGTGCCGGCAAGAGAGCGCGCCAAGCATACAGTTTTCGGCCGGGATCATCAGCCTAACGCGTTGTACAGACTATCTTTCTGACCGATCAGCCATCATGATGCCGCCACATTGAGGAACCGATCCGGACAAACCGACCATGCGGGTACTGATGACGGGCGCTGCTGGCCACATAGGCCGTGTTCTGCGCGAGAAACTGGCCGGGCGCTACGACCTGCTGCGGCTAAGTGACGTGGCTGACATACCGTCCACCGGACCGGGCGAAGAATTCGTCAAGGCGGAGCTGGCCGATATGGCGGACGTGCGGGCGGCCATCGATGGCATGGATGCCGTGATCCATCTGGGCGCGATACCTAGTGAGGATTCGTGGGAGAGAATCCTGCCCGCGAACATCATCGGCACCTACAACATCTTTGAGGCCGCGCGTGAAGCCGGTGCGCGCCGAATCATCTTCGCCAGTTCCAATCACGCGATTGGCTTTTATCGCCGCGATCACCCGATCGACGATCGGGTACCCCAACGGCCGGACACCCGTTACGGTCTCTCCAAGGCGTTTGGCGAAGACGTCGGCAGCCTCTATGTCGACAAACACGGGTTCGATGTCATGGCGATGCGCATCGGCTCGTTCCAGGCGGAACCGCTGGACGCCCGGCAACTCGCGACTTGGCTAAGCTACGGCGACATGGCGCGGCTGGTCACGACCGGCCTTGAGGCGCCAAAGCTGGGCATGACGATCGTCTACGGCATTTCGCGCAACACGCGGTCATGGTGGGACAACCGGCGCGCGTTCGAACTGGGGTATGACCCCCAGGATAACGCCGAGGACTTTGCCGATCGTTTGTTGGCGGTCGACCCGCCCGAGCCCGGCGGGCGTGTCGCCCACGTCCTGCAAGGCGGTATCTTTCCGGAGATGGAATACAGCGGCGATCCAGATCGGCTTTAGAGCAGATCGTGCCGCCGATTAGTTGACGCCGGTCGCCGCGCCCAGCGTGGGCCCGATTTCGCCATGAATCACAAAGTCTGCGATTTCATCAAGGTCGGTCGCCTCGCGGTTGACAATGACCAGAGTTGCGCCGTTCCGTTTGGCCAGCATCGGGAAACCGGCGGCCGGGAACACGACAAGCGATGAGCCGAGGACAATGAAAAGGTCGGCCGACAACGTGGCAATCTCGGCCCTCGCCATCTGATCTTCCGGCATCGCTTGGCCGAACGAAATCGTCGCGAGCTTGACGATACCGCCGCAGGAGTCGCAGATCGGCAGCGTTTCGTCAGCCTCGAACACCGCGCGAACGTGATCGAGACCGTAGTGCGCGCCACAATCCAGGCATTCGGCATAGGTCGCGTTGCCATGCAGCTCAATCACCTTCTCCGCCGGCACGCCAGAGTTTTGATGGAGGCCGTCGATATTCTGAGTAATGACACGGCTGACCTTGTCCTGGCGGACGAGATGGGCGACGGCGCGGTGACCGCGGTTGGGCTCGGCTTTACCCAGCTCCCCGCGCAAGGAAAAATGCCGGCGCCAGTACTCGCGGCGCGCTTCCTCCGATGCCATGAAGTCATCGAACTGAATTGGTTTGAACTTCGTCCAGATGCCACCAGGGCTGCGGAAATCCGGAATACCGGACTCCGTGCTGATGCCAGCGCCGGTGAAGACGACAGCGTCAGCACTCTCATCCAGCAGGCAGCGCAGCGTCTTGATGTCGTGATCCAGGCCGTCGGTCATTGTGGGCGTCCAGTCACCACGTTCAGTCGACCTGGTCGCGGCCGCCGAAATCGCGCAGTGCAATCATGTTCGTGACATGAATGTAACCCCCGGCGGATCCGATCATGCCTTTGTGCTCCAGAAGCTTAAGGCCCTTGTTGATGCTCTCCCGGGTTGCGCCCAGCATCTGGCCAAGGCTCTCCTGCGACAGCTTGAGATCGATCAGCAGGCCGTCGTCGGTCTCGCGTCCGTATTGATCGCTTAGCACCATCAACCGCTTGGCCAGGCGATGGGGGATGTCCAGAAACATCGTGTCTTCGATGATATCGCTGGTCCAGCGTAGCCGGTCACACAATACGCCCATCAAACGAATGGCGAGACGGGGGTGGCACTCCAGGAAGTTCAGGAAATCCGAACGTTCGACACAGAGCAGCTCGCTTTCGTCCATGGCGACCGCGTTGGCGGTGCGAGGCTTGCCGTCCAACAGGGCGATCTCGCCCAGAACATCGCCCGCCTTCAGCATGTTCAGCAGGATGGATTTGCCGGACTCCGATTCCGTGGTGATGCCGACCCGACCACTGATGATCGCGAAGAGGCGGTCGCCGGGGTCGGCCTTTTGAAAGATCACGCGGTCGGCGGGATAGGTCAGGATGCTGGCGAGCCCAAGAAACTCATCCATTTCGTCGGGCTCAAGCTGGCCCAAGAGCTCGTTGCGCCGGAGCGCCTCGAGATCAACACGTGTCTTCACGCGATCGGTCACGCCGTCATCCACACTTGCGCTGGGGGTGTGCATGACATGCAGGGCCGCCCCGTGGCCCGCCGCTCGCCCCCCAAATGAACAGCAATGTCAGAGTGTCACGCCGCCTGTCTTCGAACAAGCACAACCGGGTGACAATCGGCGGGCCGGCCCCTTCGATTGGGCATCCATTGCAGCGGCCTATGTCAGCAAGGTCAGATCGTTCGCCTGCTAATGACGCGCGTTCTTAAGACGCGTCCTGCGCGACGGTGCGGATGGCCCGGTCCCACAGCGTCGTGTATTCGAAGTGGTAGCGCACGTCCTTCGGTGGCGTGTCGGCCTTAAGCTGCTGACGCATGGTGCGCAGCAACAGGATCGCGTCGTCTCGCTTTTGATCGGCCCGTCCCGTCTGCAGCCAGAACGAGAACGCATCAACCTCGCGCCGGTCGATCGCGTACTCGCGCGCCAGTTCGAACAGGTTGGCGTAACTGCGATCCTTGTAGGACAGCGTCTTGGCCAACTCTTCCAGGCGCTTGTGGGTCGCCTGACCGATCACATGGTGGTGCAGGGCATCCGACAGCGTGCGCCGGATGTTGACCATGGCTTCCGAAAGCGCGGGGTAACCCAGCTCCGCGGGACCATGGATCACAGCGACTTCGTCATCGTCTTCGATCAGGCCGTCACGATAGGCCTCGAACACCGCGCCGATGCCGACCATGCCGAAGGGGTGAAGCTCGGCCGCGCGAAGCGCGCCCATGCTGGACGCGCCATAGACATGCACGCCATGGGTCATGGCGAACAGAATCTCTTTATGCCAGACACTCGGCACGTTCTCGAAGTAACCGTCGATGATGCCGATCGCGCGCGGCTTGTCGTTCGCGACAAGCCGCGTGATGTCGCCCTCCGAGACCGGCGGCATGAACGTTGCGTCGAGTTCCTTGCGGGCATCTTCCAGTGTGATCGAAGGCCCGATGAAAACGTGAATGCTCATGTCCGCCTCTTCAGAAGCTTGCGGGCTCGTTCACCTGGAACGTACTTCGGCGAATGGTCCATGCCCTCAAGGCCGGGGATAATGACCCGGACGACGGGGATGCCAAATTCCGACTTCGTCAGGTCGACGGCGACGATCTGGTTCACACCGACCTCCTGGAGCCGCTCGACCTCCCAGGCGATGTCCTCTTCGAACGAACCGCCGACAAAGGTCGCCATCTCCTGAAAGTCGCGGCCGTCCCAGGTCGATTCCATGTAGGACAGCCAGATCTTGTGGGTTTCGGGATCAAGGAAGCTGTCATAGTCGGAGCGCCAGAGATCGTCGCGCGCGCCGGAAATGAACGTCAGGCGGCTCTGCGCCGCCTCAGTCAGGGCACGCGACAAGGCAATCTGGCGCGCCGGGTGACAGCCCATGCCGCTGGCCGGTCTGTAGTCGTTATAGGGCGGCGGCGCCTCCTGAAGGATCCGGCACAGAAAGGCGGGCATGCCGATATCCGACGTGACCTCCCAGACCGCGACCAAAACGCCGGCATCAGCGTACTTGTCCAAGAGTTCGCGGCAACCGGCATCATCGACCGTGTCCAGGTTGACGCGCGTGCGCTCCTGCTCTTCTGAGTCAAGCAGGTGCCACAGTGTCACAGCGTCGCGTTCGACAACCTCGGAGATGCCATGCGAGATGGCCTCGAACAGATGATTGCCCGACGCCAGTCCATTCGAACTGGGCACGAAACAACCGTGGCCTGTTGGCAGCGGCAACGTATAGTCCAGGTGCACCATCTCATAGGGTACCCAGACCCCCTGATCGGATATCAGGTCCCGCCCTTCTATCCACAAGAGTTGGGTATGGGGCGTATAGAGACTGTCCGTCAGGTGCGGTAGCCGATCAACGTCGACCACGTTGTGGTTGTAGCGAATATCCTCGTAACTACCCAACATCAGGGGCAGAGAGATGCGCTCGGCGTGGAAGCTCTCAACTGATTCCATCAGACCAGATGCCTTTGCCGCGTCAAGTGATGCGCCCTTGCCCTGTGCTACCGAGATCGACCGCGAATTCGGCCGGCTCACCATTACTACCGGAATGCCAATAGTATCCAGTCCTGTGACATTGGCTATACGTGTTATCCCCATCACCGGCATCAAGGGTTTGATGCGCTCGACGGTCTGTCTTGGCGAAATCAGGCGGTGCGTTCCGGCATCGTATGCCTTTTGCACAGACGCCACGCCTGCCAGCGGGTTGCCCGGCGCTGCCGCTAGCAATGTGTTTGTTGCGCGCATGATGTTCTTCTCGTGCTGACGGCTTGACAGTTATGCATGACAGGAAGAACGCTGCCGGCGCGCGGACAAAGTGGCGGGCTTGCGCCGCACCGGCCGTTTTGGCCGCAACGGTTGCCCACTCGTTGTTACCGCCCGCGTCACCGGCAGCGTTCAAGTCATCCTACCTCAGGTATGACCAGGCTCGATCGCGAAACGACCGGAAGCATGGTCGCCCGCCTCGATGGCGAAGCGGCCAGCCGCGTGATCGTCACCGGGCTCGATCGCGAAACGACCGGAAGCATGGTCGCCCGCCTCGAT
>JBCCIS010000046.1 GCA_039028155.1 Pseudomonadota bacterium | reverse complement strand
GTCTGCGGCCTGAGCCGGCTGTCGGCGAACGCGACGTCTTCGGGCACGTTCGGCGACAGGCTGTGGCACAGCATCATCATGTCGAGATGCTCGTCGAGCGCGTTCAACGTGAAGGGGTTGGTCGGGTTGGTCGACGACGGCAGGCAGTTGACCTCTCCGTTGCAGCGGATGATGTCCGGCGCGTGACCGCCGCCCGCGCCCTCGGTGTGGTACATGTGGATGGTGCGCCCGGCGATCGCCTCCATGGTGCGCTCAAAGAAGCCGGCCTCGTTCATGGTGTCGGTGTGGAGCTGGACCTGGAAGTCCAGATCGTCAGCGACGGAGAGACAGCAGTCGATGGTCGCCGGCATGGCGCCAATGTCTTCGTGGATCTTGACGCCGATGACGCCGGAGCGGATCTGCTCGGCAATGCCTTCGGGTTTGTGCGCGCTGCCGCGGCTGAACAGGCCGAAGTTCATGGGGAAGGGTTCGATCGCCTTCAGCATGCGCGTGTTGGCCCACAGCCCGCCGGAATCGACCGACCAGCAGCCGGGGAAGCCGCCGCCGATCATGGTCGTCATGCCCGACGACAACGCGTGCCAAACCTCCGCCGGCTGGCCGTAGTGGGCATGCACGTCAATGGCGCCGGGGGTGACGATCATGCCTTCGGCCATGAAGTGTTTGGTCGACGGTCCGACGATCAGGTTCGGGTCGACGCCGGCCATGACCGCCGGGTTACCCGCCTTGCCGATGCCGACGATGCGCCCGTCGATGATGCCGATATCGCCCTTGATGATGCCGAGCACCGGATCGATGATCAGCGCGTTCTGAACGACGACATCAAGCGCGCCGTCCGCCGCCGTCGCGCTGGCATTGACACCAAGCCCGTCGCGCAAGCTCTTACCCAGGCCGGTCAACAGCTCCTCGCCATAGACCGTGTGGTCCTTTTCGACGCGCGCGAGCAGGCTGGTGTCGCCCAGTCTGACGCGATCGCCGGTGGTCGGGCCGAACGCCGCGGCATAGGCGTCGCGAGAAATGGTCGCCATTATTCCGTTCCCTTGTAGTCGCGCGCCTTGGCGCGCGCGAGCGCCACCTGCTTGACGGCGGGATCAGAGACTTGCCCTTCGGTCAGGTTGTTGAGGCCGGTGATCTCGCCGGTACCGCCGATGGCGACCAGGGTGACGTCCTTGGACTCGCCAGGTTCGAACCGCGCGACCGCGCCCGCCAGCACGTCGAGGCGCATGCCGAAGGCTGCGGCGCGGTCGAACTCAAGCGCCTTGTTGGCTTCGAAGAAGTGATAGTGGCTGGCGACCTGCACGGGTCGGTCGCCTGTGTTGAGCACGGTCAGTGTGATGCGCTCGCGCCCGGCATTCAGCTCGATATCACCGTCCGCAGTCAACACCTCGCCGGGCCGCACCGTATCGACCTGCGCCTCCTTGCCCGGGCGCACCGGGTTGTGGACCGAAATCATCTTCGGCCCGTCGGGAAACTGTCCCTCGAGGGTCAGCAGCGACATCAGCTCGGCAACGCCCGGCAGCACGTCGTCGGTGGTCAGAAGTGTCGCGCCCAACGTCATGACCTCGGCCAGCGTCTGGCCGTCGCGCGCGGCCTCCAGCAGCTCGTCGGCGATGAAGGCGACCGCTTCGGGATGGTTCAGCCGTTGGCCGCGCGCACGGCGGCGGCGCGCCAGTTCGGCGGCGGTGAAGATGGTCAGCCGTTCCATCTCGGTCGGTGTCAGCAGCATGGATGTGTTCCCCGTTTGACGTGTCCGGCGACTCTACAACGGGGAACGCGCGAAGACGACGGCGTGTCTCAAGTCGGTTGGTTGATGCGTTTGGTAATTTCGCTCAGGCGCGACCAACTCTGCAGCGCCATGGGCAGCCTGAGAGCCGCGTCGACATACTCCCACGAATACGTTGCGATTGAGAAGATCATGCCCGCGGTCACCGCGGGCAACTGCGCGCCGACGTAAAGATTGAAGATGACGAAGGCGATCTGCATCAGAAACATGCCGCCGTAAAGATAGGCCTCGGTGTCGGATACCGAGACCTCGATCCCGCGCAGGCCCCGCAAGTGGCGGAACACGCCGAGTTTGGAGCCGCCATCCAGGACGTCGACTTGTCGCTCATGGCGCTCATTCATGTTGGCGGCGAAGCGGTAGAAGGATCCGTGAAAACAGGCGTAGAAGCCGATCATCGCAACGAGAACGATGGCTGATGCCAGACCGAGACGCGGGTCGAAGACGGCTAGCACCGTGAGGCTGATGATCACCTGAACGATCGCGGTGATGAGTTCGGGCACATCCTTTTCGAGGAAATCGACAAGCTCGCGCGACATGCCGAGGCGCGCGTTGCGGGCAGAGACGCGCAAACCGGTGTTTCGGTGGTGCAGGGAGAACCCGAGATGCACACGAATGGTGCCGTAGACGCGCGTGTCATAGATGCGCCGGGCGACCCCTATGACGCCGAGAAGAGCGAGCACGCCGCCCAGCATGGCCAGTTCGTCAAGGCGGCCGGCAAGCGGGCCGTCGATCGAAAAACCTATGAGAAGCGGAATGAGGGCGAGCAGCACGTTCTCGACGAGAACGATGCCCCAGGTCTTGGCGATGCGCCGGCGAAACGTCCTGAAAATCGCGCCGAACCCGATCTTGAGCTCACGATTGATCGTCGACATCGCGGTCCCTTATGCCGTCACACGATGGTGTGGCTGGCAGGCCTCAGGCGGCCGGACGTTCCGACGTCGCGGGCGTGGTCGCGACCCGTTCCTTCGACGTGTCCACGGGATTGCTGAGCCGAAGCGCACCGTCTTCGAGCGGCGCGTCGCGTATCATTTTCTTGTCGGCGTAGAAGTCGCCGGTTTGTTGCCACGGCGCGCGGTCGCCCTGCTTTGGGAAAAGGTGCTGGGCGCGTTTGATGTAGCCGGCGGTGAACTCGTCGTTCCAGGTCATGGCCTGAAGGTCCGCGTCTTCGACGTCGCGCAGCCTGGGCGTTGCCTGGCGCATGCCGCGCTTGTCCATGAGCTTCAGCAGACGGCAGATGTACTCGGCCGTCAGGTCGATCTTCAGTGTCCACGACGCGTTGAAGTAGCCGGTTGCCTGGATCAGGTTCGGTACGTCAGAGAACATCATACCCTTGTAGGAGAACGTCTCGGCGAAATTGACCGGCTTTTCGTCAACACTGAAATCGATCCCGTTGGCGACGTTGAGTTCCAGGCCCGTGGCGGAAATGATGATGTCGGCCTTCAGTTCCTCACCCGACTTGAGCTTCAGGCCGCCGGCGGTGAACCGGTCGATCTCGTCCGTCACCACGACGGCCTTGCCCGAGTTGATGGCGTCATAGAGATCGTCGTCGGGGATCAGGCAGAGACGCTGATCCCAAGGGTTGTAGCGTGGCGTGAAGTGTTTCTCGACGTCGTAGTCCGGTCCCAGCGCTTCGCGCACCAGATAGATCAGATCCTGTTTGGTCTTTTCGACTTCCTCGCGCGATTGATAGTAGTAGTACTGGTTCAAACGAATGTTGCGCCAGCGCGTGATCGCATAGGCAAGCGTTGAGGGCAGGTACTTCCTGAGCCGCTCGGCGTCGTGATCGACGCTGGGCATTGAATAGACATAGCTCGGCGAGCGCTGGACCATGGTTACGCTGGCCGCGTCCTTCGCCAGCGCAGGCACAAGAGTTATCGCCGTCGCGCCGCTTCCGATAACAATGATACTCTTGCCCGCGTAGTCGAGGTCTTCGGGCCAGAACTGCGGGTGGACGACTTGGCCCTCGAACGTATCGGCGTCTTTGAACCCCGGCGCGTGTCCCCTGTCGTAACGGTAGTAACCGCCGCACAGCAGCAGCATGTCGCAGGTATAGCGGTCGCGCCCGCCACCATTGCCGTGCTCGACATCGAGCGTCCAGCGGGACTCGCTTGTTGACCATCGGGCCGACGTCACCTGGCGGTTGAAACGAATGTGGTCGGTAATGTGGTTTTCTTCCGCCGTTTCCTTGATGTAGTCCAGGATCGATGGTCCGTCGGCGAGCGCCTTGCCGCCTTCCCACGGTTTGAAGGCATAGCCAAGGGTATGCATGTCGCTGTCGGAGCGAATGCCTGGGTAGCGGAAGAGGTCCCACGTGCCGCCGATCCTTTCGCGGCCCTCCAGCAGGACGAGTGATTTGTTCGGACACTTCTGCTGCAGGTAACGGGCGCAGCCGATCCCGGACAGCCCGGCGCCGACAATGACGATGTTGAAGTGTGCCATGAAATCCTCCGCATGACGGGCCAGTGACCCAATCAGACCTTGAACGAACGATCGTTCATTTGCATAATATGGAGGAGTGCCCACTCGAATGCAAGGCTATGATCCATGCCTAAACAGCAGATCGCCGAGATGACCAAAGACGCAGCCCTTCACGACCGCAGGGACATGATCGTTAGCGCGGCGACGCGGTGTTTCGTCGCCAAGGGGTTTCATCAGACGGGGATACGCGACATCGCGGCGGAAGCCGGCATCAGTCTGGGCAACCTCTACAATCACTTTCAGAACAAGGATGCGCTGATCGCCGAGATCGCGCGCATGGACGCCGAGGCGTTGCAGGAGATCCTTGAGTCGCTTCGCGAAGTCGCCGATCCGCGTCAGGCACTCGCGCAATTCCTTGATTGTTATCTCGACTATTCGGCCTGGCCCGAGAACGTTGCGCTGACGGTTGAGATAACCGCTGAAGCATTTCGCAATCGGGATGTCGCCAAGGCCTTCGCCGTGAATAGAGGGATTGTCACGAATGCAGTTTCCGACATCCTGAAGAAGGGGATCAAGGCTGGCGAGTTTGACGCATCATTGAATACTGAAGAGGTGTCCGAATTTATCCTGGGCGCCGTCGAAAGTCTGGCACTGCGCTTGGCTTTCAGGGGTCGCCAGGACGCAAAACCGCCGCGCGAAACGCTTCATGCGATGGTGATGAACGCTATCAGGCGTCAGGACTAGCCGCGTTGACGTTCTTAGGTTGCCATGAGTGCAATGTTTCTCGCGCCTATCGGTTCCGACCGCCGCGTTCTGGCACTACGTTTTTCTTGCGCCGCATCGTTGAGGAGAGAAAACGATGACCGTCTCTGCCGAAAGTGCGGGTGCCACGGGTCCGAGGTGACGGATTCGCGGGTCGCCGTGAAGACGGCTGTCCATCACGGGCGGGCGCGGCACATCATCGACGAGGTGATCGACGAACGCGCGATGACCTTTCGCCGCATTCCCTATCTATGGCCGGCGATCAGGGCGGTCCTCGACCCGGTCTTTCGGTATCCACTCGCGGTCGAATGGGCCGATCGCCTGGCGCCGATGAACGCGGACGACGCGCTGCAATTGCTCGATCAACTCCTGCCGTTCGATGTGCGGTCGTCGGGGATCGACCACATGCCGCGTCGCGGTCCCGTGGTGATCATCGCCAACCATCCGACCGGTATGGTCGACGGCCTCGCGCTTCGCCGGGCGCTTTGCGGCGTGCGCGACGACTTCTCCTTCTTTGCCAACCGGGATGCTGTGCGCATCGTGCCCGGCCTGGCGCCCGTCATTATTCCCGTCGAGTGGCTCGCCGAACGGCGCGGGCCCGAGCGCATGCGCGAGACCTTGCGCGCGCTTCAAGCGGCGATCGACGCTGGACGGGTGATCGTCATGTTTCCGGCAGGCGGCATGGCGAGGCAGACATGGCGTGGTCTGAAAGAAAAACCGTGGCTGCCCGCCGTGGTCAAAATGGTCCAGAAGCACCGCGTTCCAGCGATCCCCGTGCACATCCGCGCGCGCAATTCCTTTGTCTATTATCTCCTGTCGGCGGTTCATAAAGAGCTTCGCGATCTCTCCCGCTTCTACGAGATCTATGGCAAGCGCAGGGCGACGTTCGATCTCACGTTTGGCGCTGTCCTGCCGGCAAGCGATTTCGACGGCGCGCCCGCGGTCGTGGCGCAGAGGCTTCAAGCCTTTGTCGAAAAGGACCTGCCAAAAGGCAGTGCCACGCCTTAGTTCGCGGATGGATTCCCGGACCGGTTGCGCTAAACAGGGGCATGGCAGTTCACGATCTGCGGCAACCCGATAACGTCGACGTCGAGGATGAGAAGCGGCGCGTTCTGAAGGACGTCTTCGGTTTCGACGGCTTCCGGCCTGGGCAGGAAGATGTCGTCGACAGCCTGCTCGCCGGGCGTCACACGCTGGCTGTCATGCCGACCGGTGCGGGCAAGTCACTGTGTTTCCAGGTGCCCGCGCTGATCAAGGGCGGCCTCACTGTCGTCGTCTCGCCGCTGGTGGCGTTGATGAACAACCAGGTCGGTGCCCTGCGTCTGGCCGGCGTCCGGGCCGCTACCATCAACTCGTCGAAATCGCGCAGCGACAATGTCACCGTCTGGCGACAGGTTGCGGCGGGCGAGGTGGCGATCCTCTATATGTCGCCTGAGCGTTTGATGACCGAGCGCATGCTGGCGGCGCTCCAGAAGCTGCCGGTGGCCTATCTGGTGATCGACGAGGCGCACTGCATCTCCCAGTGGGGTCACAGCTTCCGGCCGGAATACGATCAACTGCGCGATCTGCGCGGCCATTTCCCCGACGCCGCCATTGCGGCCATGACGGCGACCGCCGATCAGGTGACGCGCGACGATATCGTCGCCGCGCTGTTCGGTGGTGATGGCCGGGTCCATGTCGCCGGCTTCGACCGGCCGAACATCCGGCTCAGCGTCAAAGCGAAGGCCGCCTGGCTCAAACAGCTCAGTGAGGTCGTCGAGCGCTACCGCGGCCAGTGCGGCATCGTCTATTGCCTATCGCGCGCCAAGACAGAGCAGGCGGCGTCGCTGTTGCGCGACCAGGGCCACAAGGCGATCGCCTATCACGCCGGGCTCGACACCGCCGAACGGTTGCGCGGTGAGGAGGCGTTCCTGACCGAACCCGGTATCGTCATGGTGGCGACCATCGCCTTCGGCATGGGCATCGACAAACCGGACGTGCGGTTCGTCTGCCACACTGATCTTCCGGGCTCGGTCGAGGCCTACTACCAGGAGATTGGCCGCGCGGGCCGTGACGGCGAACCGGCCGAGGCGGTCATGGTTTACGGCCTCGACGACATCCGTATGCGCCGCGTGTTCATCGAGGAGTCCGACGCGTCGGACGCGCGAAAGCGTGTCGATCACCGTCGTCTCGACGCGCTGCTGGCCTATTGCGAGGCCGTCGAATGCCGGCGCCGTCCGTTGCTCGCCTATTTCGGCGAGGACATCGAACCCTGCGGCAACTGCGACGTCTGCCTGGATGGCGTCGACGCGATCGATGGCACCGAACCGGCGCGCCAAGCGATGGCCGCGGCGATCGGTTCGGGCGGACGGTTCGGCGCCGCTCACCTGGTCGACATTCTGCGCGGTCAGGCGACGGAGAAGGTCGGGCGTTTCCGTCATGACCAGCTCGACGTTTTCGGCGCCGGCGCCGATCGAAAAGCGGCCGACTGGCGCTCGCTGATCCGCCAGCTCGTCGCCTCCGGTTTCCTGGAAATCGACGTCGGCGGCTATGGCGGCCTGCTGGTGACCGACCGGGGCCGGGAACTCGCCGACGGCGCGGCGATCTTCATGATGCGCCCGGAGCCCCAGCGCAAGAAGACGGCGAAACCGGCCGCCAAGTCGGGCCCGGCGCCGGCTTCTCTCACCGACGCCGACAAGGGACTTTATGATGCCCTCAAGCGCCTGCGCCGCGACATCGCCCATGCCCGCGGCGTGCCGCCCTATGTCGTCTTCCACGACCGCACCTTGCAGGAACTGGCTCAAATCAGGCCGACGAACCGCGAGGCCTTCGGCCACATCCACGGCGTCGGTGCGGCCAAGCTGGAGAACTTCGCCGAGCCGTTCTTGGCGCTGATTCGTCGCGAGGCGCGAGACGACGCGGCAGAACGGCTGTTGGAGTAGCGGCCAACGGGCGAGGGCGTCGGCGCCACAGCCGGTGTGTCCTTAAGGTTACACTCTGTCGCCATTCTGCGCGGATCCCGGGAAACCCGCGCGTCCGCAAGGGTTAAGAACAGGCTCTAACATCATCGAATCATGTCACAATTCTGGCGTCGATTGGATTCGGCCCCTATACTGCAAGGTAGAGTTGTTGCATTGGGGGTTTGTGATGCGGTGTTGGGCGAAGGGCGCGGCGGTAGCCGCTGCCATGGTCGTTGGCGTGGCGGGTGCTCGTGCCGACTTTATCGTCGACAACGGCCAGACGGTGTTTACCACCCAGATCCTGATCAACGGTCAGACAGGCATCGTGAAGCCCGGCGGCCGGATTTTGACCGGCGGCGTCGGTGTCTTTGCCGGCAACAGCAACACGATCACCAACGAAGGTCAGATTACAACGCTTGGGGCGGTGGATGTTGGCATCTTTATGGGCAACAACAACGTCGTCAACAACACGGGCACGATCTCGACCTCTGGGTTGGGTGCGGCCTTCGGCATCTTAGGCGGCAACGGGAACACGATCGGCAATGCCGGCGCGATCTCGACACTGGGCGGCAGCGCTCATGGCGTCACGGTCGCCAACAACAACACGATTTTCAACAGTGGCGCTATCACAACGCAGGGCGCGACCGCGCACGGCATCAACGCAGTCAACAACAACACCATTGGCAACTCCGGGACGATCTCAACGACCGGCCTGGGCGCGATTGGTGTTTTCGCCTTTGGTACCGGCAACACGATCGGCAACAGCGGGACGATCTCGACGCTGGGCGCTAACGCTTTCGGTATCTCCACCGGCGCCAACACCACGGTTAACAACAGCGGCAACATCGTCACGCAGGGTGGCGCCGCTCACGGCGTGATCGTTACCACTGGCAGCACGATCACGAACACCGGAACGATCTCAGCCTCGGGTCTAACCGCGGACAGCATTCAGGGTGCGACGAACAACGTTGTCAACAACAGCGGTCAACTCGTTGCGAGCGGCACGGCCTCGGCCGCCGTGCGGTTTACGGGCGGCGGCAACACGCTGCGCTTGCTGCAGGGTTCTAACATTCAGGGGCCGCTGAATTTCGCCCCCGGCAACACGTTGGATGTGGCGAACGGCCTGAACATCAACAACACGTTCACCGGCAACGCACCGTTCGTTGTCGCCAACGGCGCGCCGTTCGCGGTGAACGGACTGCAGGTGGCGGTGGTCGATCCGACGGCGCTGGCCATGGCCGACGACATCGTCTTCGATCTGACGAATTCGGTCTCGGGCAGCGTCTTCTCGCGCCTGCGCAGCGAACGGCTAGGCGGATCGACGGGTCAGGCGGTGGCGTCGCTTGACGAAGACGATGGATTGGGGTTCGCCTCGTCGATTGGCGCGGGTTCCGCCACCGAGGCGTGGGTCGAGGTGTTCGGCCTGGCGCGCGATCAGAACAGTACGTCGCCGACCGTTGGCGCGAACCACTACCTGGGCGGCGTCGTCGCCGGTGTCGACACGCCGGTCGGCGCCGATACGCGCGCGGGCCTGTTCCTGGGCGCCTCCTATGGTGAGCTGGACGTGGAGTTCGACTCTCATGACGAGGATATCGGTAGTGCCTTCATCGGTGTTTATGGCGGTTATGCCTCCGGACTATGGGCGGTCGATCTGGTCGTGACCGGTGGCTGGAGCCGCTACGAACTCAGCCGCAACATCGCCAACAACGCCGCGCCCGGTGGCATGGAGACGGCATCGGCGGATTATGATGGCTACTTCATCGCGCCGGAGCTTTCTGTGGCGCGCACGGTGTCGGTCAACGGGCAGGAGGTCATCCCCAGTGTGCAACTGGGCTACGCGGGCACGCATCTGGACAGCTATACGGAGACGGGCTCATCAAGCGGCATGACGGTCGACGACCGGTTCATCCATCTGCTGACCGGTCGGTTCCAGGTGACGGTGCCGGTGCGTATCCCGCAATACGCGGATAGCGTCTACTTCGCGCCCTATGCGGGCGTGGAGGGGCGCACGCGCCTGGACAACAGCAATGTGGACGCTGTGTTGTTGGGTCAGACCATCAACTTCGATGCGGGTGGCGAGGACAGCGTCGGCGCGGCGCTGGCGGGCGTCGAGCTGTCGGCATTGATCGATGACGGCGTGTCGCTGTTTGGCAGCGTCGAGGCGACGTTGGAAAGCAACAGCGGGCGCACCATCGCCGGCCAGGCCGGCTTGCAGATCGCATTCTAGGAAACTGCGAGGTCACAGGTCGGCCGCGCAACGCTTTAGGTGTTGTGCGCAACTACTTGATATTCAACAATTTTATTATGGCTGGGGGACCTGGATTCGAACCAGGACTATTCGGGTCAGAGCCGAAGGTTCTACCGTTAAACTATCCCCCAACAGGGACGCGCCCCATGGGCGCCGGTGTCCGCGCCTTATGCCGAGGTGCCCTGCGGCTGTCAACCGGCGTCACCGGTGCCGGGCGCGCCCGGCCATGCCATGCTGGCGGCTTCAGCCATGGGTTGCGGAAGACACAGTCCGGAGGAGTTTCCCTTCATACCTCCAGCCGCCCAATTTCCGACAAGATGCGGGTGGTATGACGGCAAGGTAAGACGGCGGTCTCGCGGGATGTCCTGGCGTTAGCCGCCACGTCGCCGCCAATTCGGTGCCGGTCACGCGCCCATCTGTGGAGTTTGCAGCGCCGCGGTTTCGGGTTAGACAGGATGACGTGAGCGCATAAGCGCCACAGCGCCTAAGGGAGGCGGAGTTTAGGTGGTGGGTTCAGGCAGTAACGGTCGCGGACGAGGGCACCGCAGACAGCCACGGCGACGTCAGCAGACGACGTACGCCGCCATAGACCTGGGCACCAACAACTGCAGGTTGCTTGTCGCGCGCCCGACGCGCGAGGGGTTCCGTGTCATCGACGCATTTTCGCGAATCGTGCGCCTGGGCGAGGGCGTCCACGCCAGCGGTCGATTGTCCGACGATGCCATCGACCGCACCATCGAAGCGCTTCACGTGTGCGCGGGCAAGATGCGCCGGCGCGGCGTCAGCCGGGCGCGTTGCGTCGCGACCGAGGCGTGCCGGCGCGCCGCCAACGGCGACGGATTTCTGGAGCGCGTATCGCGCGAGACCGGTATTGGGCTTGAGGTCATCTCGCCCGATGAAGAGGTTCAGCTCGCCATTGTCGGTTGCCAGCCCCTGATCGAACCGTGGGCGCGCCACGTGGTGATCCTGGATATCGGCGGTGGCTCGACGGAAATCTCCTGGCTCGCGGTCGAGCCGGACGGCGCGGTCGAGATTGTCGCCTGGAAGTCGATCCCCTGTGGTGTCGTCACCCTGGCCGAGACCCATGGCGGCCACAGCGTGGACGAAGGCATCTACGCCGACATGATCGAGGAGGTGCGCGATCACCTCTCGCCATTCGAGGCCGAGCATGGTTTTGGCGACCTGATGGATGGCGGCGATGTGCAGATGATCGGCACGTCCGGCACGGTGACGACCCTGGCCGGCATTCATCTAAAACTGCCGCAATATGACCGCAACCGCGTCGACGGTATCGCTCTCGATTTTGATGACCTTTCAGCGGCGACCCGCGAACTCGTCGCCATGGACTATGAAACCCGGTGCCAGGTGCCGTGTGTCGGGCGCGACCGCGCGGACCTGGTCGTCGCCGGCTGCGCCATTCTGGACGCGGTTCATGCCGTGTGGCCGGTCGGCCGGCTCTCCGTCGCCGATCGCGGTCTCCGCGAAGGCATGCTGCTCGGCATGATGGATGTCGACCGCCAGGATTCCTGTGACCAGCGCGGCGGCAATGGCGCGGCGGCGTCTAGGCAGGGCAGGTGAGCAGCGGTCGGCGCGGCGGCGGCAAACCATCGGGCGGTCGGCCTCTCTCTAAACGGGTCAAGACAGCGCGCGGCCGCCGGTCATCGTCGACGCGGTGGCTCGAACGCCAGTTGAACGATCCCTATGTGGAAGGCGCCAAGCGAGAAGGCTGGCGTTCGCGTGCCGCTTACAAACTGATTCAGCTCGACGATCGCTATAAGTTCCTGAAGCGTGGCGCGCGCGTTGTCGACTTGGGCGCCGCCCCTGGCGGCTGGACCCAGGTCGCGGTCGCGCGGTGCCCTGGCGGCCAGGTCGTCGCCATCGACCTCAACGAGATCGAACCAATCGCCGATGCCGCGGTCCTGGTTGGCGACGCAACGTCGGCCGACGGCATGCGGGCCATACGCGATGCCCTTGGTGGCCCGGCCGATGTCGTGCTGTCCGATATGGCGGCGCCGGCAACCGGCCACCGTCAGACCGATCATCTAAGGGTCATGGGCCTGGTCGAGAGTGCGCTGGCAATTGCCGAGGATCTGCTGGCACCGGGCGGCACGTTCATTGCCAAGGTTCTGCAGGGTGGTACGGAGGGCGAGTTACTCAACCAGATCAAGCGCCGCTTTGCCAAGGTCGCGCACGCCAAACCGGAAGCCAGCCGCAAGGACTCGCGCGAGATCTATCTCGTCGCCCAGGGTTATCGCCCCGAGTAGAGCGGATCGTTCTCAGATAGCGCCGGTTGACAGTTCCACCAGAAGACATGCATCCGCTCTCGATCGTGAAAGTGGTGCGCATTTGTTTGCTGGGCGCCCAAGCAATTCAAACAAACGAGATGTGCGCTAAAGCGCTTTGGGTTGGCGTTGTCTCGTCTACCGATTGCTCTATAGTTCGCCGTGAGGAAGGCCGAACCGCGCCTTCGTCTCTACCAAATCAGAGCAAGAGGGAGATCAATCATGGAGTCAAAACGCGACATCGAGCGTTTTGTCGACGCGATGAAATTCGGCCGCTTGAGCCGGCGCGATTTCAAGAAGGGCCTCGCTTCCGTCGGCCTTGGCATGACCGTGGCGCCGCTGGCATCGCGCGCCGTGCGCGCCGCCGGTGAGGACGATGTCTTGTGCTTCACGTGGTCCGGCTACGAAGTGCCGGAGATGCACCAGGAGTATATCGACAAATATGGCGAATCCCCGAACTTCTCCATGTGGGGCGACGAAGAGGAAGCCGAGGCCAAGATGCGCGCCGGCTTCGCGCCCGATGTCGCGATGCCGTGCTCCTATAAGGTCCAGAAGTGGACAGATATGGGCCTTCTCAAGACCATCGACACCGACCGCTTGAGCCACTGGAACGACGTCATTCCCGTGCTGCAAGGCGTGCCGGACATGGAAATCGATGGCGAGCGCAAGATGGTTTGTGCGTGGTGGGGCCTGACCTCGGTCACGTTCCGCACCGACCTGGCGCCCGAATACGTCGATCCCGAGACCCACACCTGGGGCATTCTCTGGGATCCCAAGTACGCCGGCCGGCTCTCCATGATCGACAGCCTGATCGACGGTGTCATGGTCGCGGCGATCTACTCCGGCGCCGCTGATCCCTTCAACATGACGCCCGAGGAAGTCGAGGTCACCAAGAAGCTGATGCAGGAGCAGCGTCCGCTGCTGCGCTACTACACCAACGACACGACCAGTTGGGAACAGGCGCTTGCCTCCGGCGAGCTGATTGCCGCGGCATCCTGGAACTCGACCCCGCTCAACCTCTCCAATGAGGGCGTGCCGGTCGCGTTCATGAACCCGAAGGAAGGTCCGATGACCTGGACCTGCGGCATCACGCTGATGAACTCGGTCGATCCGGCGAAAGAAGAGCGCGCCTATGACCTGATCAACGCGTTCCTGTCGCCCGATACCGGTCAGTTCTGGATCGAGAGCTATGGCATGGGCCACTCCAACATGAAGTCCTATGAGCGGTTCTCCGCCGAGGAACTGGCCAACCGCGGTCTGCCGCCTAACGATATCGAAGGCTACATCGCCGGCGGTATCTTCCAGGCGACCATCCAGAACGAGCCTGAACTGCAGGCCATGTATGAAGAGGTCAAGGCCGGTATCTGACCGAGACCTACACGTTCGATAGCAAAGAGGGCGGGGCGCTTCGGTGTCCCGCCCTTTCCGTTTTTCGGCCGGCGGCGTGTCGGCATTGGCGCCGCATGGCAGCCATGACACGTTCCACCTTTGACTCCCGGCCAATTCGTGATAGTGGATCGCGCCACTTCAAAACAGCGAGGTGGTGAGGACATGCGCGAAGCCCTGACATTTGATGACGTTTCGCTGGTCCCTGCCTACTCCCAGATTCTCCCCAATTCCGTCCAAACCGCGACCCGTCTGACCAAGACGGTCGAACTGGGCATCCCGCTGATTTCCGCGGCCATGGACACGGTGACAGAGGCGCCGATGGCGATCGCCATGGCGCAGAACGGCGGCATCGGCATTATCCACAAGAACCTGACCGCCGAGCAGCAGGCCAACGAGGTCCGCAGGGTCAAGAAGTTCGAGTCGGGCATGGTGGTCAACCCGGTCACCATCGGGCCTGAAGCGCCGCTGGCCGATGCGCTCGATTTGATGGAGACCCACAGTATCTCCGGTATTCCTGTGGTGGACCAACCGGGCGGCAAACTGGTCGGCATTCTGACCCATCGCGATGTGCGCTTCGCGACCGACCGGGCCCAGCCGATCAGTGACCTCATGACCAAGGACGACCTGATCACGGTTAAGGAAGGCGCCAGCCATGACGAGGCCAAGCGCCTGTTGCATCAGCACCGCATTGAAAAGCTTCTGGTGGTCGATGATGACGGGCGCTGCATTGGATTGATCACGGTCAAGGATATCGAGAAGGCGCAGTCGCACCCCAATTCCTGCAAGGACGAGCAGGGCAGGCTTCGGGTCGGCGCGGCGTCGGGCGTCGGCGATGATGGTTTCGCGCGGGCCGAGGCGCTGATCGATGCCGGCGCCGACGTGATCGTCGTCGACACGGCGCACGGTCACAGCCAGGGCGTCATGGACGCGATTGCGCGCATCAAGTCGATGTCGAACTATACCCAGGTCTTGGCCGGCAACATCGCGACGGCCGAGGGCGCGAAGATGCTGATCGACCAGGGTGCCGATGCGCTGAAGGTCGGCATCGGGCCGGGTTCGATCTGCACGACACGCGTGGTGGCGGGTGTCGGCGTGCCGCAGCTGACCGCGATCATGGACGTGGTCGAGGAGGCGGTGAAGAGCGACACGCCCGTGGTCGCCGATGGCGGCATCAAGTATTCCGGCGATCTGGCCAAGGCGATCGCCGGCGGCGCCAACTGCGCCATGATCGGCTCGCTGCTTGCCGGCACCGACGAAAGCCCCGGCGAGGTCTTCCTGTTCGGTGGCCGCAGCTACAAGCAGTACCGCGGCATGGGTTCGCTCGGCGCCATGGCGCGCGGTTCGGCCGACCGTTACTTCCAGCAGGACATCAAGGATGTTGTGAAGATGGTGCCCGAGGGTATCGAGGGACGCGTGCCCTATAAGGGCCCGGCCCACCACGTCATCCACCAGCTGGTCGGCGGTCTGCGTTCCTCCATGGGTTACACTGGCAATGGCACGCTCGACGACATGCGCCAGGGCTGCCAGTTCGTGCGCATCACCAATTCGGGCCTGCGCGAATCCCATATCCACGGCGTCACGATCCAGCGCGACGCCCCCAACTATCAGTCCGAAACCTGATCGGGGTGGCGACCATCAGGCCAGCCGGCCCCGCCGACGCCAAGGCCATCGCCTTCATTCATGTCGAGACATGGCGCAGCACCTATGCCGGCGTCTTGCCCGATGCCTATCTGACCAGCCTGTCGGTCGCCGACCGAACGGCCTTTTGGCGCGGCATTCTGTCGCGCCGCGATCAAGGTATGACCGTGGTGGTCGAGGACCAGGAGGCCGGTGTCGTTGGTTTTGGCAATGCCGGGACGGCGCGCGCGGACGGCTTGCCGGCAGACAGCGATTGGAACGGTGAGATCTATACGCTCTATCTGTTGCCCGACTGGCACGGGCAGGGGCTGGGCCGCCAGCTGATGGAAGCGCTTTTCGACTGTCTGCGCCTTGCGCGGCTGCGGCGCGTCATTCTGTGGGTGCTTGAGGCCAACCCCACCCGTTTCTTCTATGAGGCCATGGGCGGCCGGCTTATCGCACGCCGCAGCGAACCGTTCGCCGGTGTCTTGCTGGATGAGCTCGCCTATGGCTGGACGCTTGACCCTGCGCCACGTTGACGGGAGATGAGACCGTGACCGTGCCCTTTGCCGTTCTAGAGATGGACCATGTGGTTTTCCGGGTTCGCGACATCGCCCGGTCGATCGCCTTCTACCGCGATGTCCTCGGCTGCCCGGTCGAGCGTGAGAACGAGCCCTTGGGCCTCTATCACCTGCGCGTCGGGCGCGCCATGATCGATCTCGTCAGCCTCGACGGCAAGCTTGGGCAAGCCGGTGGCGCGGGCCCGGGCAAGGAGGGCCGCAACGTCGATCATATCTGCGTCGACGTCGAACCGTTCGATGAGGCGGCAATCCGCGAGCACCTCGCCAGCCACGGCATCAAGGTGAGCGATAGCGGTGAGCGTTTCGGCACGCATGGCATGGGACCGTCGATCTACATCCAGGATCCCGATGGCAACACGATCGAACTGAAAGGCATCAGAAAGGAGTAACGTGACCGAGACACCGCACGACGAACAAATCCTGATCCTCGACTTCGGCTCGCAGGTGACCCAGCTCATCGCGCGGCGCGTGCGCGAAGCCGGCG
Organism: Pseudomonadota bacterium; assembly: GCA_039028155.1. Classification (NCBI taxonomy): domain Bacteria; kingdom Pseudomonadati; phylum Pseudomonadota; species Pseudomonadota bacterium. The sequence goes on along the minus strand of JBCCIS010000046.1, from coordinate 24,657 downwards.
TCTACTGCGAAATCCTGCCGTGCACGGCTGATGATGACCGCATTCGCAATTTCGGCGCCAAGGGCATCATCCTGTCCGGCGGCCCGTCGTCGGTCATGTGGGACGAGGCGCCGGCGGTATCGCATGCGGTCTTTGATCTTGGTGTGCCCGTCTTCGGGATTTGCTACGGCGAGCAGACCATGTGCGAGGAGCTTGGCGGCAAGGTCGAAAGCTCCGACCACCGGGAGTTCGGTCGCGCCTATGTCGAGGTGACCGACGCGTGCGCCTTGTTCGACGGTGTCTGGCGGGTCGGCGACAAGAAGCAGGTTTGGATGTCGCACGGCGATCGCGTCACCCAGTTGCCGGATGGTTTCTCGGTCGTCGGGACATCCGACGGCGCACCGTTCGCTGCCATCGCCGATGAAGCACGGAACTTCTACGCCGTGCAGTTCCACCCCGAGGTCGCCCATACTCCTGATGGCGCGAAGCTCCTGGCAAACTTCGTGCGCAACATCTCCGGCTGTTCCGGCGACTGGTCGATGGCCGCGTTCCGTCAGCAAGCGGTGCAGGCGATCCGCGATCAGGTCGGCAAGGGCAAGGTCATCATGGGTCTCTCCGGCGGCGTCGACAGCTCCGTCGCCGCCGTCCTGGTGCACGAGGCGATCGGTGATCAACTGACCTGCGTCTTCGTCGATCACGGCCTCTTACGCGCCGGAGAGGCCGACGAGGTCGAGAGCGTGTTTCGCGGTCACTACAACATCCCGCTTATCGCGACCGATGCAAGCGACCTCTTTCTCGGCAAGCTCGAGGGCGTCGACGACCCCGAACAGAAGCGCAAGATCATTGGCGGGACCTTCATCGAGGTCTTCGAGGAGGAAGCCAAGAAGATCGGCGGTGCCGAGTTTCTGGGGCAAGGCACGCTCTACCCCGATGTCATCGAGTCCGTGTCATTCCACGGCGGTCCGTCGATCACCATCAAGTCGCACCACAATGTCGGCGGCCTGCCAGAACGCATGAACATGAAGCTGGTCGAGCCGTTGCGCGAACTCTTCAAGGACGAGGTGCGCGACCTCGGCCGCGAGCTCGGCCTGCCGGAAACCCTGGTCGGCCGCCACCCGTTCCCGGGCCCGGGTCTCGCCATCCGCATTCCCGGCGCGATCAGCCGCGACAAGCTGGAGATCCTGAGGAAGGCTGACGCCATCTATATCGAGGAGATGCGCAAGGCCGACCTCTATGACGCCATCTGGCAGGCGTTTGCCGTACTCCTGCCCGTGCGCACGGTCGGCGTCATGGGCGACGACCGCACCTATGAGTTCGTCTGCGCGCTGCGCGCCGTCACCTCAACCGACGGCATGACCGCCGACTACTACCCCTTCGAGCACGACTTCCTGGGCCGGGTCGCCAACCGCATCGTCAACGAGGTGCGCGGCATCAACCGCGTGACCTACGACATCACGTCGAAACCGCCCGGCACCATCGAGTGGGAGTAGGGCGCGTGATCCCTCGCGCCGTGCTCAGCCGGATTTGGTCACGAGAACCTCTTCGAGAAGCAACGCATCGAGCTCGGTGCGCAGGAACGTGCGGATGGCATCTTCCGGGCTGTCGACGATGGGCTCCGACTCATCGTTGAAGGACGTGTTGAGAAGGACGCCATAGCCGGTCTTGTGTTCGAACGCCGTGAGAAGCGCGAAGAGAAACGGATCGATCTCTTCCGTCACCGTCTGTGCGCGTGTGCTGTTGTCGATATGCGTGATGGCGGGCAACTTCAACCGATGCTGTTCCCGAACATCGGCGGTGATCAGCATGTGGGGCGAAGCAGAGGCGAAGTCGGTGATGTCGCCGACACATTCGCGGAGCATCATCGGCGCGTAGGGCCGAAACTCGGCGCGTCGTTTGATGCCAGCGTCGATGCGAGGCTTTGTCGTGGGGGAGCGCGGGTCCGCCAGTATGCTGCGGTGGCCGAGTGCCCTGGGGCCGGCTTCCGATCGGCCCTGGAGTACACCCACGATCTTGCCTTCGGCGAGCAGTTGGGCAAGACGCTCCGCGCGGGATGATCCGAACAGTCTCTCGCCGGCAAGACCGGCTTCGGCGACAGCTTTCTCGCATTCCTCCGACGAGAAGCCGCGGCCGAGGTAGGGGAAGGCGGTGTTCGGTTCGGGAAAACGTTCTGCCTGTCGCCAGTACGCATAGGCCGCCGTGCCGATTGACTGTCCGTCATCACCACATGCCGGCAGGAAGTAGAGGTTCGTTTGCGATAGGGCGTTGGTAATTTTCCTGTTCGAGAGGCAGTTCAAGAATATGCCGCCGGCGAAACACAGCGCGTCAGGCTTGTGGCGGCGCACGACCTCCTCGCTGATGCGAACGAGCGCTTCTTCGAGATAGGCCTGATAGGTCGCCGCGATATCAGCACGATTACTCTTGGCGAACTCTCTAAGGGTCTGCTTTCGCGAGGACGCCAGGTCCGTGAACTCCCGCAGGAAGTCCGGATAGGTCAGCGAGAACGAAAGATCGGACGGCAGGTAGCGCTGGTAATCGAATAGAGGTTCCCCATAGGCCGCCAGAGCCATCGTCTGGCCCGCTTGCCCCGGGCCGAATCCGCACAAATACGTGATCTGCTCGTACTTCAGGCCCAGGCTGATTTGACGCGTTGCGTCATCAGCGCGGAAGAATGCGGGATCGTAGAACTTTGGCCGATTGAGCTGACTTCGCGGCATCGACTGCACGCGCTCATCTATCAATTGGCAAGTTTTCGCGTTGACGGAAATCAGGGACTCAGCCTGCGTGCCCCACAGGCGTTCATCACCGGCGCCGTCCGCGACCAGGACGAGTGTTTCATTAAATCCGCTGCAGACCTGCGCACCGATCGCGTGCGCGTTATGATGATCCAGCGTGGAGAAGTCGCCGCGGAAGCCTGGAAACTCCTGACGAAACTCCCACGCCATCGTCTCGCTGATCCGCTCGGGGTTGCTCCCGAGATAAGAGAGACAGACACCCGCGATATCGTCGATAGCGATCCCAAGGTGGTCGAGCACCCGGTTAATCTCGGCGACCGGGTAGTCGGGCGACTCGGAGTGTTTTCGGCGGTCGAGCCGTTCAATAGCGGTGTGAAACGAAAGCGGGCCATCGCTTACGAACGAAATTGCGCGATCATGCCCAAGGTTAAGGCCCATGAAACAGGATCTGGAACTCATTGCTTTGACCTATTGCTCGCTCTTTGCTGGGACGATTGAACATTGAACGCCGGTTCGAAAACTCGACGGGATCAGAAGGCGGAACCTGATGGCGTGCTAGGTGGGTTGATCACGAATTGGCAGCTTCGTCGGTTCCCAGACGATTCTGATCGGGCGGCCTTAGTCTCAATCCCAGAATTGTAACAATCATTAGCGGAATCCGCATTCCTGCATTCTGCACCTACGCTGATCCACGACCGCCATGTCAGATCGCCGGCCGCTTCGTCAACGAGGTGCGCGGCATCAACCGGGTGACCGACGACATCACGTCGAAACCGCCCGGCACGATCGAGTGGGAGTAGGGCCCCCCGCCCGATAGGTAGGCGCGATAAACCACGCACACGTGTGCGTGAGGTCAGCTTCTCTCTTTTCGCACGCTCCGCCACTATGACACGCGCGAAAGCGTTGATGGCGTGGCGTTGGGAAACCGGGGGTGGTGCGCGCAATGAAGAAGCAGAAACGGAAAGCCAAACGGCCGGCGAAGAAACAGGCGAACGTTTCGGTCCAAGCGGCGCCCGAGGACGCATCGGACAAGTCCAGCCGGCGCGACGTCTTGCGGAAGATCCGCAACGGCGGTCTGCTGGCGGTGGTCGCGGGCGGCGGCGGCTGGTACCTGATCCAGGATGTCCGCGCGACCATCCGGGAGCACGACCTCACCCAGATCGGCAATGGGATCCCGGCGGTCGTCCAGATCCATGATCCCAACTGTCCGCGTTGCCTGGCCCTGCAGGGCGAGACGCGCGATGCGATGGCGTCCTTTGAGGACGGTGAGCTGCAATACCTGATTGCCGATATCAGCCGCTCCGAAGGCCGTCAGCTGGCGGCCGCGCACAACGTCAACCATGTCACGCTGCTGTTGTTCGATGCCGAGGGGAACCGGCGCGATGTGCTGGTTGGCGAGCGCACCAGCGACGACTTGGAAGAGGCGTTCCGGCGCCACGTCGCGCGCAGCAGCGCCAATTGACGTCGGTGCAATTGTTGTAGCCCACGGCTGCCCCTGCGGATATCCGCGCAAAACTCACGACAAACCGTAGGCAGACCCGGCCTGCTTGTGTATGCAGGGTAACGGTCTGGGCATCCGGTGCCCGTTGACCGCAAACGACGGGTTTAACTGGGGTGCGAATGTGACTGGCGGTGCCGAACGATCGCGGCTGGCCCGATGACGGGCGGCGAGACGCTGACCTTGCGCCGGCCCGACGACTGGCACGTTCATCTGCGTGATGGCGCCATGCTGGCCTTTGCCGCCGACCATACCGCGCGCCAGTTCGCGCGTGCGATCATCATGCCGAACCTGGTACCACCGGTCACCACGGTCGCCGCGGCCACCGCTTACCGCGACCGCATTCTTGCGGCGCTACCGGCGGGTCGCGGTTTTACCCCGCTGATGACGGCCTATCTGACCGACGAAATCGATCCGGACGAGATCGAGACGGGGTTTAAGGGTGGCGTCTTCACCGCCTGCAAGCTTTACCCAGCCGGCGCCACGACCAACTCCGCGTCCGGCGTCACCGATGTGCGTCATATCCACGGGGTGTTGGAGCGCATGCAGGCGATCGGCATGCCGCTCTTGGTCCATGGCGAGGTCGTGTCGCCGGATATCGATATCTTCGACCGCGAGGCGGTGTTCCTGGAACAGGTGCTGGGCCCGGTGCTCGCCGACTTTCCGGCGCTGAAGGTGGTGCTGGAGCACATCACGACTGGGGACTCCGTCGCGTTTGTCGAGGCGGCCGGCGCGAACCTTGGCGCCACGATCACCGCCCATCATCTGCGCATCGACCGCAACGCCATGTTCGAAGGTGGGATCAGGCCGCATGCCTATTGCCTGCCGGTCGCCAAGCGCCGTCAGCATCGCGAGGCCCTGCGCAAGGCGGCGGTCTCGGGCAATCCAAGGTTTTTTCTGGGCACGGATTCCGCGCCTCATCCCAAGCACGAGAAGGAAAGTGCCTGCGGCTGCGCCGGCATCTTCAGCGCGCCCGTCGCCCTGGAGAGCTACGCCCAGACCTTTGACGAGGAGGGCGCGCTCGACCGGCTTGAGGCTTTCGCTTCGGAGTTTGGCCCGCGTTTCTATGGTCTGCCGCTCAACGATGGCCAGGTCACATTGCGCCGCGAAGCACAAGCCGTGCCGGATGTCGTTGGCAACGATGACCTGACGCTCGTTCCGTTCCACGCCGGTGAGACGTTGTCTTGGCGCTTCGTGGAGGCCGAGGGCTAGGCGTCCTCAAGCCGCGCGGCAAGTGCATCGGTTGGCACCACGGTTGTGTGTTTGTAGCTATCCACCGCGAACATCGTTGTGTAGCGGAGGACATGGGGATCGTTGTCGAACAGGCGTTCGCAGAAGGTCCGGAATTCTTCCATATCCCTGAAATTCGCAAGGAGCACGGCGTCGACCTCGCCGGTCGTGCCATAGGCCATGTCGAGCGCCGGTTCGCTCGCGAGACGCTTGGCGAACTCTTTGCCCTTCTTGCCGCCCAGACCGCTGGTGACGACGGTGATGATGGCGCGCAGACCACGCTCCAGCTTCTTGGGATCGGCGAGATAGACGCACCGGTCCAGATGCCCGCTCGCCTTGAGGCGTTCGGCGCGCCGCAAGCTCGTGGAAGGGGTTGAGCCGACCTGTTCGGCCAGCTCCGCCTGAGTCAGCGTGCCGTCGCGTTGCAATGCGTCGAGGATTCGGATGTCCAGACGATCCATGGCGAGATCCCCCTCCAGGCGGAGTCATAATGACCAAATTCTCCATATTTTCGGAGGGTTTGCCCGCAACCGTCAAGCCGCCGCGGGTATCATTCGGCCCGAACGCAATGCTGCGGATGGTTACCGGGAGGGATGACCTTATGAATCAAACGCTCGCCGTCGAGACGCCCGCTATCACAAGCCGGGCTGCCAGCCTTCAGACGTTCGGATCGGTCGATGCCGTCGTCGATGCGCTGAAACCCGCCGAGCCCGTCTATTGCCTCTATCCGCGCGTTTTGCAGCAGGTCGCCGGCCGCTTCGTCACGGGCTTTCCCGGCCGTACGCTCTATGCGGTCAAAGCCAATCCGCATCCCGAGATCATCCGGGAACTCTATGGCGCGGGCATTCGCCATTTCGATACCGCGTCCTTGCGCGAGGTTGCGCTGGTCAAGGAACACTGTCCGGACGCCACCTGTTACTTCATGGCCATCTGCAAGCTGGCCGGCGCAGCCGAGACCGCTTTCTTCAGTTACGGCGTCCGCAACTTCGTCGCCGATCACGAAAGCGAGGTCGATAGGCTTCTGGCTCTGGCGGATCAGGACACCACCATCCACATCCGCATGAAGGCGTTCGACCCAGCCTCGGTCTATGAGCTTTCCAGCAAGTTCGGCGCCGAGCCTGAAGAGGTCGCGCGATTGCTGCGCCGTGTCGCTGACGCCGGTCTGCAGCCCGGCCTGGCGTTCAACGTCGGCTCGCTGTGCCGCCATCCCGATGCCTATCGCCGCGCCATCACCGCGGCCGAAGAGGTCGTCACGGCATCGGGTGTCGCGATCGTATCGCTCGATGTCGGCGGGGGTTTTCCGACCGACTACCCGGGACTGGGTACCGATCCGGTCGATGCCTTCTTTGACGCCATTCGCGAGACAGCCGGAAACGGGTCGTGGATTGGTGAAGGCGGCCTGATGTGCGAGCCGGGCCGCGCCCTTGTCGCCGAGGGCCAGTCGCTTCTGGTCCAGGTCATTTTGATCAAGGACGACATGGTGTTTCTGAACGACGGTGTTTATGGCGGGCTCTCGGAACTCAACATGTCAAGCAATGCCGTCCAGTACCCGTGGCGCGTCATCCGGCCCGGTGGCGCGGCGAGTGCGGCCAGGCGTTCCTATGCGATCTCGGGTCCGACCTGCGACACGTTGGACGTGCTGCCGCACAAGATGGACCTGCCGGCGGATCTCGCGGTGGGCGACTGGATCGAGTTCGGCCTTGCGGGCGCCTACACCAACGCCACCAGCACGCGCTTCAACGGCTTTCATACGGACCACTGGGTGCGGATCGAGGGTGAGGGCGTCATGCCGCCCGGCGAACTCTCTACTCCACGGTGACGAAATCGATGCTGGGCAGTTCCGCAAAGCCGCCATCGGCGTCGATGGCGGCGATGACCTTACGCCAGTTCTTGATGTCGTGATGCACGGCGCCATCGCCGAACAGGCTGTGCGCTACACCTTCCAGCAGGGTACGGCCGGTATCCAGGAGTTCGTCGTGCGCGGACGGGTCCTGTGGATCAAGCGCGGCCTTGGTGGCGGCTGAAAGGATGTAGATTAGGGCGCGCTCCCAATCCGTCATCGCGACGTCATTGCTGTCAGCATGCTCGCGCAACCAGGCCCAGTCGTCTGCCGCCTTATGCAAGAACTCGTCCTGAACCGCCTGGGGCACAGCCATTGCGGTGTCGTGGCACAGCCGGGCGCGGATATAGCGATAGATCGGGTCGACGACGGCGGCGTTGTCGAGGGTTTCGATCGCGCGATCGAGATCCGCAATCGCCAGGCGGCGAATGCCTTGCATTTCCGCCTCGGTCGGCCTGCGCCGTACATAGTCGCCGCTAGGTCGGCGTGGCCGGTCGTGGGACGAAAAGGCCTCGATATAGTCGTCCATGGCGGACAGAAGCGCGGGCGGTGCCGTATCCGCCACATGGGTGCCGACCGGCGCAAATGAAAGTGCCTGCCAGTCGATGGCGAAGCCGACGAGCGTCGAATGGGGTCCGGGCATCCGGTCGCCAAGCGTGAACCAGATCTCGTCATCCGGACTGGCACGATCGGCGCTTGCCCGCGCGATGCTGCCCATAAGGCTATAGGACTTGCAGATCGTCCGGCCGAAGCTGCGGCGGTCGCCATCCAACGTCTCATCGTTGTGATCGGCCAACGTGTTGAGCGCCCACTGCGTTGTCACCTCGCCCGCTGCGGTGGCGTCCTTGAGGTGTTTGTCGGCCGTGGCAAGGCGTGCGCGGGTCTCCATCCACTTGCCGACGGTTGGGGTAAAATGTGCGTCGCTCAGCAGATTGTGACGTTCCTTCAATGCCTCGGAGAGGAAGTGGTTTGACTGCACCATCCGCTCCGCCGCGGGGCTTGCTTCCACCCGATTGATGTGGTCACCGGTGTCATCGTCGCGGGCGCCGTTCAGCTCGACCCGCAAGGCTTTGCCCGACGCCGCGTGGCTGACCAGGATCGTCCAAGAGGCGAAATGGTTTCGCGACCGTGCGATGTCGACGGCGTCATCCAGCGTCTTGGCTTCCCGAAGCATGCGTTGTTGGACGTAAGGTGCGACGTCGAAGTCGCCGCTGCCGTCGCCGGCGGTGAAATTCACCGTCGACATTTGATGCAGCGAAACAGCGATACCGGCCTCATTAACGCCGCTGATGCCGCCTGGATAGACCAGTCCCGCCGTACCGACGGCGGCGTAACGTTGCCAGTTGTTGTTGGTCGGTGTCTCATCAATCAGATGCAAGACGGGGTAGCGGTTCCAAGCAAAGAAGGCACCATCGAAGTTTCGCGCGTGTAGGCCATGGCCGTTAGCCGTTAATCCGGCCGCGGCCCAAATGCCGGTGCAGCCCATACCGGCGCGGCGTCGCCCGCGCGTGTTGCGCATACGGTTACGCAGTGCTGCGGTGTTGTTCTTAACCTCATCCTCATCGTCGTCGATTTCGTCATAGCTGCGGCCGGACTCCTCAAAGATGTTGGCCAATACCGCATACTGCAGCCAATGGCCGGTGCGTTTTGCACCGCTGACGTTGGCGACCAGGTGGTTAAAGCCGGTTGCGATGTTGCCCGTGTCGATCGCGACGCAGGCATGTTCAACGGCTGTCTCATTAAACAGCGGATTGGACAGTTGCCCTAAACAGCCCTGTGCCAGCGCGGCCACACCGTCACGAAACTCCTGGCTGGACGATTCCAGGACATCGTTGCTGAGCCGATTGAAAAAGGCGCCCTGGATGCTGTCCATGGCGCCGGTCTCCAGATCGGGGCTGGCGTCGACATCGTGCGCGATGGTCGCCAGGATCTCCGGAAAAACGCCGTCCTCAATTTCCTTGGCCAACAGGCGGCCGTGGTCATAACAAAGGTCCGCGAAGTGGCCTTTCTGGGTCAGCACGAAAAACCGTTTGCCGGCGGCTTCCCAGACCTGAAGCTGGCTGTCGGCTCGGCAGTCTGCGGGTGTCGGACGATCTTCGACGTGGGTGAGGGACATGATGGCCTCAAGCTGCGGGTGGGGCCTCGACAGACCTTTGATAACGTATTTGACTGTGGTTCGTCACCTATCGCCGTGATTCGCCATTGCTGAAAAGATCAATTATGCCAAGGCTTTCGATCACATGGGTTTGCCGTCGCTTGCCGGAAACGCCATGAGCAACCACGTTTCTGATATGGCTGATAGGCGATCGACGCCGGATTCGCACGAGCAGCCGACGGTCTTCATCACCTTGCGCGAGGCGCGGCCGGACGGCATCGGCATCGTGACGTCATGCCATGTTGATGCGGAGCGCTTCACGGCCGAAGCCAACGAGGTTGTTGCCTCGTTTCGGTCAATGTCCCTTGAGAAGGGTATGCAGATGACCGATCAAGAGATCCGGGACTCCTGTTGGGCGCCGATGATGGAAAAGCTCGCCGAGAAGATCGGGCGGGGTGGCGACGAGGCGTTCGAGACCAAGGCGCTGTGTTTTTTTGCTTGGGCGGCGTTTGGTGACAAGGCGCGCGGCTGCAGCAACATCGACGTTCTTCTCGACAAGCAACGCAACGTCCGGGTCACGCGGTTCCCGCGCCGCTGGTGGCGTCACGACCGCCGCCTGCTCGGCAACCTCCCGCCGAGGTCCAAGGGAGGCACAACAGCGTGTTGAACCCATTTGTGAGACACTGTGCCATCCTGCTGGGTACAGCCGTGCTTGCTCTCATGGTGGCGCAGGTCAGTCACGCCGAGAGTCGCGGCGCGTACGTCCATGGCGACCTGCGCGAAGGCGACGAGAAACTCATCGTTTGTCGTGGTCGTGATTTGGCCGTCTCCCTGTCCGAAGGCGTCAATCAGGCGCTGGTCGACATGCTCGACATGCTGGTCGCCGCGTCCGACGACGACGAACGGCAGATCATCTATCAGGAACTGCTCTATCCCACACCGGCATGGCAGGCGTTGATCGGTGCGATCGAGGATCAGGCCTGCGAGCTTGCTGACGAGCTCGACCACACGTCACGGCGCACGCTCCTGCGCGGCCCGCCATCACTCGATGTGCTGAAAGCGTCCCACAGTGTCGTCGAGTCGGAGACGTACTTCCTCAACACCCAGGCAGCGATCACCGTCTACATCATCACGACCGAGCCCGTCCCGCCGATTGATTAGGACGTCTTGCCAGCAAAGGTGCGCCGTGGTTCCTTCTCTATTGCTCAGGGCAAGAGGGACGGCATCATGTTTCGGCTATTCTACACGTACGTTTCGGCGGCGATGGCGCCGCACATGGCGCTCGAAGAAGTCGGCGCGGACTACGAGCTCGCCTTCATCGACTTCGACCAGCCGTGGCCGGAGGACTATCTGGCGCTCAACCCACACCGCAAGGTGCCGACGCTTGTCGACGAGAACGGCGAGGTGTTCTACCAGGCCGCTGCCATCCTATTCCATCTGGCCGACCGCTTCCCCGATGCCGGCCTGGCACCGGCGCCAGGCAGCGTCGAACGAGGCCACCTCTATCAAACGGTCTTCTTCATGGCCGAGATGCTGCAGCCCTCTTACCACATGCACTTCTATCCCGAACGTCACGTCACGGCGCCGGCGTGCGAGTCATCCGTCGACGCGAAAGCCAGTGAGTGGCTCACCGACCTCTGGGGCCGGATCGACACGATGATCGGCAAGGGGCCCCACTTCTTCGGGCCGACCTTGACGATTGCCGATTTCTATATGGCGATGCTGGCGGCCTGGAACGGACCCCAGCACACCTCGCTTAGAAAGTACCCGAATGTCTGGCGCAATCTGGAAGCGCTGGTGGCGCGACCGTCGGTCAAGGCCGTCTACGATCACAACAAGATCGCCGGTTTGGACGCGCTCAGCTAGTCTCGATCTGCTTGCGCGTGGGGGCGGTTATCGAGCGAAGTCCGCATTATCTCCGGGGTGTCGGCCTGGTCCTGCTGGGCGGTTTCTTTATCAGCCAGTCCGGCGTCCTGATCGGCATGATGGACAACGCCGGTATCTGGCATGTCCAGTTCTACCGTTCGATCTCGGCGATTGTGGTCCTGGGCAGCATCACACTGATCAAACACCGCGGCCGTGTTGCACGGGCGTTCACAAGCGGCCTTTTGGCCATGGCGGCGACCGGCCTATGTCTGGCCGTCAGCAACCTTCTCTATATCGGCTCGTTCTATCACACGCGCGCGGCAAGCGTCTTCTTCATCATCAGCGCCCAACCGTTCTTCGCCGCCCTGATCGGCTGGTTCGTGCTGAAGGAGCCGGTCCGGCGCGCAACGTGGCTCGCCATGTCGGCGGCTCTGATCGGCGTTGCCGTCATGATGTGGGAAGGCGTCGGCGACGGCCGCGTGCTCGGCAACCTGATGGCGCTGGGGGCCGCGATGACGTTCGCCGCCTTCGGCGTTTCGCTACGCGCCGGACGTCAAAGCGACATGGTGCCGGGCGTCATGCTGGCTTCCGTCATCATCTGCATGATCTCGGCGACGCAGCTCGGCGATTTCGCAATCAGCGACCACGATCTCGCGCTGTGCCTCTACATGGGCGCCTTTCAGGTTTCCGCGGCGCTGGTGCTCTATGCCGCCGGCGCCAAGTATGTGCCGGCCGCCGAACTCATGGTTCTGGGCCTGATCGAGGTCATCTTCGGTCCACTCTGGGTCTGGCTGATCCTGGGCGAAGCGCCGACCATGCTGGCGTTCATCGGCGGTGCTGTTGTCATGGGCGCGGTCTTCTTTAATGCGATGACGGGCAGTCGCCGCCAGCGTTAGCCCGGCCTGCGTTTGCGCAACCTCTCGCGGTGCAGCGCGTAGAGGCCGCCGGCGACCACGACGATGGCGCCGATGATCGTCCAGACATCGGGGATGTGGTGGAACACGACAAATCCCAGGAACGCCGCCCAGACCAGCAGGAAATAGCCGAATGGCTGTAGGAACGAGGCCGGTGCCAAGGCGAATGCCTTGAAGAGGATGATGTGCGCGCCGGCGCCCAGGACGCCGACGAGCAGCATTAGGAGCCAGCCTTCGAGGTCTGGCGCGCGCCACACGAAGGGGGCCAAGACGCTCAGGACGATCAGGCCGACGACTGCCGTATAGAGCGCGGTCGTCGTCACCGCGTCGTCAAGGCCGACCTTGCGGACCAGGACCTGGTAGAGCGCCCATAGGAAAGCTGCCGCCAGCGGCACGGCGGCGGACCAGGAGAGCGCGTCGGCACCCGGCCGGATGATGATGAGGACGCCGATCAGGCCGACCGCGACGGCCGTCCACCGGTGCGGTCCGACCTTTTCGCCCAGAAGCGGCACCGCGAGCGCCGTCGCGATCAACGGTGCCACCGCCGCGACCGCATGCACGTCGGCCAATGGCAGCAGACTGAAGCCCAGGATGAACACGGCCGCCTCGGCCAGCAGCACGAGGGACCGCACGATCTGCAGTTTCCAATGCCGCGAGGCAACCGCGCGCTGAATGCCGCGGCGCCCGGCAAGAACCAGCGCGACGACCAAAAAGATGACGAAACGTACCCACAGGATCTGGACGATGGCGTAGTCGCTGACCAGGTACTTCGCGGTCGCGTCCATCGATGCCATCAGCATCATGGAAAGCAGCATGAAACCGACGCCGGCGGCGGTCTTGCCGCCGGAAAGGGCCGAGAGCCGCTGCTGCAACAATCTCAGCGTGGCGTCCGCCTACATCATCATCATCGGTGCGATCGAGGCGCGGATTTCCCGGATGGTGTTGGCGACGGCCTGTCCGATGACATCCATCTTGACGATCTCGTCGATGCGCGGCTCGACATGCTCGACCTCGCGCTCGCTCAAGATCTGATCGAACAGGTTGCAGGCATCGGCCAGGCAGATGATGACGATATCGCGTGGCTCGGGCGTGGAGTCGCTGAGCAGAACATCCAAGATGCGGCGTTTGACCTCACGCTCTTCCTTGCCGTCGACCATGGGATAGCGCCGCGTTTCGAATACCCAGAGGATCTTCTTGTCGACTTCTTTAAGGATGCCGCGTTCGACCAGGCGGTGCAGGACGCGTTCGCGTAAGTCGCGCGAATCGCGGCCGATCTCGCCGACCCAGTAGCCGGCGTCGTGCAGCTCGCTGGAGCTTTCCAGCCGTTCGAGAACCGAGTCCTGAACCGCATCGCCGGTCGCTGTCTTATCGGCGACAAACAGCTTTTCGTTATCGGCGTCAATTCGGTTGGCCAGCGCCAGATCCATCAGAACCGCGCCAGCGACGGCGTAACCGATATGCACATCGGGTTCGTTAACAAACGTACCGGTCTCGTCATCCAGTACGAGGAGAAGGATCTCCTCAGCAATCGTCAACATGACCGGCCCCTCCGCGCCCTCACGGTGCAAGAATAGGGCGCGTCAGTGCGTGCGATCAACACTCATGCGCCGACAGAGCGGTTTTGGCGGGTGCAGCGCGCGACCTCATCGTTCATCCGGCCCAAACACATCAGGGCGAACATGTGGAAATCACCGATCAGGCTCCACACCGGGAGCCTGAAGGTCGCGGGTTTGTTGCGCTCGACAAAAAAGTGGCCGACCCAGGCGAAGCCGTAGCCAAGGAACGGCATGGCCACCAGCCACCACCCGTTCCAGGTCACCAAGGCAAGGACCGGCATCGCGATAACAAGGGCCGTGCCGACAAAGTGAAGGCGCCGTGTGGCCTCCAGGCGGTGTTCGCCGACGTAAAACGGCCAAAACTCGCGATAGGTGCGGGGTTCGGACATAACGGGGAGTCATGTGGTATCGCGCGCCTGGATGGCAATCCGTTTCGTCGTTTCAATCCGGTGTCGGCCAGCCTCAAGGTGCCATGCCAACGCCATTTTTTGGCATCATTCAGGCGCGTTGCATGCTAATCGCGCGATGGCTAAGTTAGCCGCGCAGCGGAGAGGTATCAGGTTTGTGAGCGACCCCAGCGACCAACTAATGCGCGAGATCGATGAGGATCTCAAGCGCGAGCAATGGCAAAAGCTATGGAAGGCCTATGGCCGCTACGCCGTCGGCGGGCTGGTCCTTGTGCTGGTTGTCGTCCTGGCCTTTGTCGGCTGGCGAGAATACCGCCAGGGCAGCCTAGCCCAGGACGGCTATATCTACTGGCACGCCGATCGCGCGGCGGCGTTTGGTGACCACGTCGCGGCGGCCGAGGGATTCGGCCAGCTCGTCGAGGACGGCAGCGGCGGGTATCCGGCCCTGGGCGGCCTGCGCCAAGCCGCGTCGCTCGCCGTCGCCGGCGACCGTGAGAGCGCGCTTGAGCTTTACGACCGCATCGCTGCCGAAGCCGGGCCCGAGACCGCGACCGGTCAGCTTGCCCGGCTCTATGCCGCCATGCTGATGCTCGACAGCGCTGACTCCCGCCAGATCGCCGAACGGCTCGAACCGCTCGCGGCCGATGGCGCACCCTGGCGCTTTTCCGCTCGGGAGCTTCAGGGGCTGCTCGCCATGCGCGACGGCGATAACCAGGAGGCACAGCGCATCTTCGACGCCTTGATCGCCGACCCTGAGACGCCGACCACCCTGCGCAACCGCGCCAGCGAACTCAATGTCATGGCGGGTGGCGGCGAATGACATCTCGTGTTGTCGGCCTGTTGGCCGTGGTCGGTGTGCTCCTGGCGGCCTGCGATGCACTGGACTTGGATTATCTGGGCCAGCCGCCGCCGCCGCCTTTGCCGGGCGAACGCATCGCCATCCTGCAATTGGAGCAGGACCTGGCGGCTGATCCGGGAATCGCTGAGACACCAATTGTGCTGCCGCCGCCCATCCCGACGCCGAACTGGCCGCAAAACGGCGGCCTGGTGGACAAGGCCATGCTGCACGTGGCGGCACCTGGCGACCTGACAGAGGCGTGGTCGGCCGGCATTGGCGAGGGCGAGGGGCGCTTTCGCCGCCTTATCGCATCGCCTGTCTCTGCCCTTGGTGTCGTCTACACCATGGATGCGGACGCCGAGGTCAGAGCCTTCGACATCAACACGGGCGATGAGCTGTGGGATGTCGACCTGACACCGGAAATCGAGGATGACGGCGGTTGGGGCGGCGGATTGGCGTTCTATCGTGGCCGGATCTATGCGACGACCGGCTTTGGCGAGGTCGTCCTGCTCGATGCCCAGACGGGCGAGGAATACTGGCGGCGCACGCTTGGGCCGCCGCTGCGGGCCGCGCCCACGGTGAGCCAGGGGCGCCTTTATGTCCTGACATCCGACAACGAGCTTGTCGTCATGGATGCCGACACCGGTGAGACCCTTTGGACTCACAGAGGGATCGAGGAAACCGCCGGATTGCTTGGCGGCGCCAGTCCGGCGATCTCCGGCTCCGCCGTGGTGGTAGCCTATTCGTCAGGCGAGATTTATGCGCTGCAGGCCGAGAACGGCCGGGTCATCTGGTCGGATATCCTGTCCTACGGTTCGCGCATTGGCAGTCTCGCGGCGCTGAACGATATCAACGCCAGCACGGTGATCGATAGCGGTCAGGTCTTTGCCGTCAGCCATGGCGGCCGGCTTGTCGCGATTGACCTGGCGGCCGGTGCCAGGCTGTGGGAGCGCCAGTTGAGCGGTGTCCAAATGCCTTGGGTTGCCGGCGATTACATCTATATCGTCACTACCGACGGCAACGTGGTGTGCCTGGTGCGCGCGGATGGCCGCGTGCGATGGGTGACACCATTGCCGCAATACGAAGACGTTGATGAGCGTGACGACCCGATCATGTGGAACGGCCCGTTGCTGGTCAGCGACCGCCTGTTGGTGACCAGCACGTCCGGCCAGGTCGTTTCCATCTCGCCCTATACCGGCGAGATCCTGGGCGCGCTGGAGCCGGGCGACGGCTTCCCGCTGGCGCCGATTGCCGCCCAGGAGACGGTCTTCCTGATCGAGGATTCCGGCTCGATCATCGCACTCAGATGACCGATGGCCTTCACCGTCGCCATTGTCGGCCGGCCGAACGTCGGTAAATCGACCCTATTCAATCGTCTGGCCGGTAAACGGATCGCGCTGGTCGACTCCACGCCGGGCGTTACCCGCGACCGGCGCGAAGGCGAGGGCCGTATTGGCCCGCTGACATTCCGCGTCATCGATACCGCCGGGTTGGAAGAGGGCGAGCCTGAGACCATGGCCGGGCGCATGCGCGCCCAGACCGACCTGGCCCTGGGTGAGGCCGATCTTCTATTGTTCGTCATTGATGCGCGTGCCGGTCTGGTGCCGGAAGACCGCTACTTTGCCGATGCCATCAGGCGTACCGGCCGACCCGTGGTATTGATCGCCAACAAAGCCGAAGGTGACGCCGGCGCGCCCGGTGTCCTCGAAGCCTTCGAGCTCGGCATGGGCGAGCCGGTCGCGTTGTCCGCCGAGCATGGATTGGGCCTTGCCGAACTCTACCAGGCGATCGAAGCCCACGCCCCGGATGACGGCGCTGACGCGGCGGACGATGACGAAGGCCCCTTGAAACTCGCCATCATCGGCCGCCCGAATGTCGGCAAATCAACCCTGGTCAACCAGCTGTTGGGCGAGGAGCGGACAATCACCGGCCCGGAACCGGGCCTGACCCGCGATTCCATCGAAGCCGCCTGGGAATACGAGGGCCGCGCCATCGAGCTTGTCGATACGGCGGGGATGAGGCGCAAGGCGCGGGTCACCGAACGGCTCGAGAAACTCTCCGTCTCCGACACCTTGAACAGCCTCAAGTTTGCCCATGTGGTCGCCGTGGTGCTGGATCCCGAGCGCGTCCTCGACCGGCAGGATCTGACCATCGTCGATCGTGTCGAGACCGAGGGACGCGCTCCCGTTGTCGTGGTCAACAAGTGGGACCTCGTCGACAACCCGCCGGCGTTCCGGCGCGAATTGGAGAAACGTCTGGCCGAGCTTTTGCCGCAGGTGCGCGACGTGCCGTTGGTGACCTTGTCGGCGCTGAACGGGAAGGGGGTTGATCGGCTGATGCCCGCCGTGGTCGCTGCCTATGACCGCTGGAACACCAAGCTGGCAACGCCGGTACTGAACCGCTGGCTCAGTAATGTCGTCGCTAATCACCCGCCGCCAATCTCCGGCGGTGGCCGGGTGAAGTTGCGCTACATCACCCAGACCGCGAACCGTCCGCCGACCTTTACCGTCTTCGGCACGCGGGTGTCATCCTTGCCCGATGCCTATCGGCGCTATCTGGTGAACCGTCTGCGCGATGACTTCGACCTGCCTGGCATTCCCCTTCGTTTCCGGTTCAAGGCGGGGAAGAACCCCTATGCCGAACGCAAATAGGGCCCAGGACGTCAAGCCCCAACCGACAGGCGTTCGCCATGGCGGGTGCATGACGCTTCCGCCAGATCGACGAAAAGGTCGGTCACATCGTCCGGTGCCGCCAGCGCTTCGGGTTTCTCGCTGGGGAAGGCCTTGGCGCGCAAGGCCGTGCGAACCGGGCATGGCGCCAGAAGGTTGACCCGAACGTTGGTCTTCGTGACCTCTGAGGCGTAGGTCAGGGCGAGTGTTTCCAGCGCCGCCTTGCTCGTCGCATAGGTCGCCCAGTAGGGCGATGTCGATTGGGTCACGTTATCGGTGACGAAGATAGCGCGACCCGCTGTCGCCTGGCGCAGCAGCGGATCCATGCTGCGGATCAATCGCCAGTTTGCGGTGACGTTGATATCCATCACCTGCTGCCAGGTTTGCGGGTCGATGTGGCCAGTCGGGCTGAGCGTGCCGAGTTGCGCGGCGTTGCCGACCAGGACATCGAGGCGGCCATGGCGCTCAAAGAGCGCGCCGCCAAGCCGGTCGATACCCTCGAAATCGGTGAGGTCGAGAGGCACCAGGGTCGCGCCGTGGCCTCCGGCCGCGCGAACCTCGTCGTCCAGCTCCTCGAGCCCGCCCGTGGTGCGCGCGATGGCGACAACGTGCGCGCCCTCGGCGCCAAAGCGGCGCGCGACGGCCCGGCCAATGCCGCGTGATGCGCCCGTGACCAGGGCCACGGCGCCATCAAGGCGGCCGCTGGCGGGTTCGCTCATCGTGTCACTCGTAGTCGTGCAGCAGGGAAAGCTGGTTGGCGTCGTGGCCGCCGTCACGGTCGACAAGCGGGATCGGATAGTCGCCGGTCAGACAGGCATCGCAGTATTGCGGCTGGTTCGTGAGGCGCCCGCCGGCTTGCCCGGCGGCGCGATAAAGCCCGTCGACGGAGAGGAACGCCAGCGAATCGACGCCGATGAAGGAGCGCATTTCCTCAACATCCATGCGCGCGGCCAGCAGCTCTTTGCGCGACGGCGTGTCGACGCCATAAAAACATGAATGGGTTGTCGGCGGACTGGCGATGCGCATGTGGACTTCGGTTGCGCCGGCCTCGCGCATCATGGTGACGATCTTGGTCGATGTCGTGCCGCGCACGATCGAATCGTCGATCAGGATGACGCGTTTTCCCGCGACCTGGCCCCGGTTGGCGTTGTGCTTCAGCTTCACGCCCAGATGGCGGATATGATCGGTCGGCTCGATGAAGGTCCGGCCGACATAGTGATTGCGAATGATGCCCAGATCGAACGGCAGCCCGGCCTCATCGGCGTAGCCTAGCGCGGCGGGCACGCCTGAATCCGGCACTGGCACCACGATATCGGCGGGCACGCGGTTTTCGCGCGCCAGTTCGCGGCCCATGTGCTTGCGCGCGTCATAGACGTTGCGCTGCTCGACCATGCTGTCGGGCCGGGCGAAGTAGATGTACTCGAAGACGCAGAAACGCTCGGCCTCGGGGTCGAACGGTTTCAGCGACTCGACACCCTCAGGCGTCGCGATCACCATTTCACCGGGCTCGATATCGCGCACCCAGTCGGCGCCCAGGATGTCCAGGGCACAGGTTTCCGACGCCAGGACCGGCGCGCCCTGAAGGTCACCCAGGACCAGCGGTCTGACCCCCATGGGGTCGCGCACGCCGATCAGCGCCGAATCGGTCAACGCGACAAGCGAGTAGGCGCCGACGACTTGTTTCAGCGCGTCGATCAGCCGGTCCGGCAACGTGCTGAAACTGCTCAGCGCGACCAGATGAACGATGACCTCAGTATCCAGGGTCGACTGGAACAACGCACCCTTCTTGACGAGTTCGCGGCGCAGCAGGTGGGAATTGGTGAGGTTGCCGTTATGGGCGATCGCCAGTCCGCCCATGGAGGTTTCGACAAACAGCGGCTGGACATTGCGCAGAATGGTGTCGCCGGTCGTCGCGTATCGGTTGTGACCGATCGCTGAAGCACCCTTCAACTGATCGATAACCTTGGGATCGCCGAATCCGTCGGCAACCAGGCCCAGGCTGCGCTGCACATGAAACTGGCCGCCATTGAACGAGACGATACCGGCGGCCTCTTGGCCGCGGTGTTGCAGGGCATGCAGGCCCAGCGCCGTATGGGCGCTAGCCGATTCATTCCCGGTAATGCCGAAGACGCCGCACTCCTCCCGGAGTTTGTCGCCGGCAAAGGGATGATGAATAGCGAAGCGGGTCACGTGTTCGGTCGTCGCCCTACTGTTCGGTGTCGATAACGTCGTCCAGGGCCGATCGGTCGTCGTCGTTATACCCTGGTTCGTCGGAATTGCCATCCGTTGTCTCACCAGGCTGGGGATTGACTAGATCGTTGTAGTCGACGATCGGTTCAATGGCTGATGAGGATTCTCTTAACTGTTCCACGACGCGCTCGCCCTGCAGGTCCCAGTCTTCGGGCATCACGGCCAGCATCACTTCGGCGCCTTCGGCGATTAATGGCGTGAATTTGGCGTTTTTCAGCCAGCTCGGCTGCTCTTCGATGGGCGCGGCCAGCGTATAGAGCAGATAGATGACGCAGACGACGAAAGCGCCGCGAATGACACCAAAAACGAAGCCGAGCGAGCGGTCGAGCGCTGTGAGCGATGAATTTTCAGCCCGCTTGACGACCATCGCCGAGACGATGGTCATGATCGTGAGCGTGATGACGAAGAGCGCCGCGCCATTGGCGACGGAGGCCAGCAGCGGGTCGTCGATCCACTGCTGGGCGTACGGCAGGGTCTGGTCGTAAAAGTAGACCGTCGCCGCGATCGCGCCGCCCCAGGTCGCCAGAAAGAAGAATTCGCGCACCGCGCCGCGCAGATAGGCCAGGAATCCGGACAGAAAGACGATGCCCAGGACCGCGAAGTCGGTGATTGTCAGCGGCAGGTTTTCCATCAGCCGCGTGTGCTCCCGCGTATCAGGTCGACAAGACTTCCCAGTTCCTCGACCGGCTCCAGCTTCAGGGCCGTATCGCCTTTGGCCCCCTTGCTGCGCGCTGGCGCGATGGCGCGGTTAAAGCCCAGTTTGGAGGCCTCGCGCAACCGTGCCGCTGCCTGGCTTACCGGCCGAACCTCGCCGGACAGGCCGATTTCGCCGAACAAAACCGTCGTTGCCGCCAAGGGAGCGCCTGCATAGGACGAAATCAGCGCCGCCGCCACCGCAAGGTCGGCGGCCGGCTCCTGAATCCTCAGGCCGCCGGCGACGTTCAAATAGACATCGTGACCGCCCAACGCAAGACCACAGCGGGCGTCCAGCACCGCCAGCACCATGGCCAGCCGACCAGTGTCCCAGCCGACGACAGCGCGCCGGGGCGTGCCCAGCGGCGAGGGGGCTACCAAGGCCTGGATCTCAACCAGCATCGGCCGGCTGCCCTCGATCCCGGCGAACACTGCTGATCCCGCGACATCGTCGTCGCGGTTGTCCAGGAACATGGCAGACGGATTGGCGACCTCCTCCAGGCCGTGATCGGTCATCTCGAAGACGCCGATCTCGTCGGTCGCGCCGAAACGGTTCTTCACCGCGCGCAGGATGCGGAACTGATGGCCGCGCTCGCCCTCGAAATAGAGCACCGTGTCGACCATGTGTTCCAGCACCTTGGGCCCGGCGAGCTGGCCCTCCTTGGTGACATGGCCGATCAGGATGACCACCGTGCCGGTTGCCTTGGCGTGGCGGATCAGCTCCTGGGAGGCGCCGCGCACCTGGCCGACCGTGCCGGGCGCCGATTCCAGGCTGTCGAGGAACATGGTCTGGATCGAATCAATGACCACCAGATCGGCGCGCTCGCCTTCCAGGCTGGTCAGGATGTTACGCACGTCCGTGGCGGCCGCCAACTCGACCGGCGCCTCGGCCAAGTCCAGACGGCGCGCGCGCATGCGCACCTGGTCGATGGCTTCCTCGCCGGAGAGATAGAGGCAGCGCGCGCCCTTTGTCGCCAGCCGCGCCGCGCCCTGCAGCGCGATCGTCGATTTGCCGATGCCGGGATCGCCGCCCAGCAGGATGACCGAGCCGGCCACCAGACCGCCGCCGAAGACACGGTCCAGCTCGGCGATCCCGGTCGTCATGCGCGGCGGAGGCTCGGACGCGCCGGCCAGCGACTCAAACGCGATATGGCGGCCTTTGCGTTTGCCTTTCAGACCGCCGGGGGCCTGGTTGGCCGGCGCAGCTTCCTCAGTCACCGTGTTCCATTCGCCGCAGGCCTCGCATCGCCCGACCCATTTGCGATAGGCGGCGCCGCAATTCTGGCAGACAAACTGGCTGGCGAGTTTGGCCATTCAGCCCGCCGCCCCCAGCGTCATGACTGGCGGATCGCCATCTGGATGGGACCTTCGGCGCGGCCGTGGATGAACTGATCGACATAGGGATTGTCGCTTTTGTCGATTTCGCCGACCGGCCCCTGCCAGATCAGTTTGCCTTCGTGAAGCATGGCGACCTTGTCGGCGATCTTGCGCACGCTCGCCATGTCGTGGGTGATCGAGATCGTGGCGACCTTCAGTTCCGAGGTGGTCTCGGCAATCAGGTTGTTGATAACGTCGGCCGTAATCGGATCGAGGCCGGTGGTCGGCTCGTCGAAGAAGATGATTTCCGGCTCGCCCGCGATGGCGCGCGCCAGCGCAACGCGCTTGAGCATGCCGCCGGAAAGCTCGGCCGGCAGCAGGCTCGCCACGTCCTCGCCCAGCCTGACCATGGCAAGCTTCTCAAGCGCGACCTCGCGCGCGGCGTCGCGCTTCATGCGGTGACCCTGGATCAAGGAAAACGCGACGTTTTCCCACACGGTCATGCTGTCGAACAGGGCACCGCCTTGAAACAGCATGCCGAACTTGCGCATCAACGCGTCGCGCTCGCGACGCCGCAGGCCGATCGCGTTCTGGCCGTCAACCGTGATGGTCCCGGCGTCCGGGTGCATCAGGCCCAGAATGCATTTGATGGTTACGGACTTACCGGTGCCCGAGCCGCCGATAATGACCAACGACTCACCGGGTGCGACATCGATATCAATGCCGTCCAGCACGGTCTTGGTCCCGAAGCTCTTCTTCAGACCGCGCACTTCGATTTTGTTGGCCGTGGCGTTCATCGCGAGAAGAAGATCTCCGTGACGATGTAGTTGAAGGTCAAGATCAGGATCGAGCCGGAGACCACCGCATAGGTCGTCGCCGAACCGACACCCTGGGCGCCGCGCTCGGAATGGTAGCCGTGGTAGCAGCCCATGAGCGCAATCAGGAAACCGAAGACGGCAGCCTTCACCAGACCGGAGATGACGTCCATCGGTTCCAAGATGTCAAAGGTGTTGAACAGGTAGACGGTCGGGTTGAAACCCAGTTTGTGGATCGAGACGATGTAGCCGCCCAAGACGCCGATGATGTCGGCCACGATCACCAGCAAGGGCATGGTCACGATCGCGGCGATGATGCGGGGCGCGACGAGATAGCGGAACGGATTGGTCGACAACGTGGTCAGCGCGTCGATCTGTTCGGTGACCCGCATGGTGCCAATTTCCGCGGCGATCGCCGCGCCGACCCGCCCCGCGACCATCAGGCCCGCCAGCACCGGGCCCAGTTCCCGGGTGATCGATAAAACGACGATGGCCGCCACCGCGCTCTCGGCTTCGAACCGGGAAAAGCCGGTGTAACTCTGCAGCGCCAGCACCATGCCTGTGAAGATCGCCGTCAGACCGACGACGGGTAGCGAGTAGTAGCCGATCTGAAGGATCTGGCGGCCGATCATGCGGCCATAGAACGGCGGTGTCAGGCTGTAGAACACCGATGCGGCGGCAAACTCGGTCAGACGGCCAGCAACCGCTAGGAAACCGATGAATCCTCGTCCAATGGGGGCGAAGACGTTCATTGCCGCGGACCGCCCAGATAGTTTCTCGGGTATCGCCCGCCAAGGGCGGTCAACAACTCATAACCTATGGTTCCCGCGTAGCCCGCTAACCGGTCCAGCTTATCAGGTCCCCAGATCAGGTCGACCCAGGTTCCGACCTGGGCTTCGGCCTCCGGGACATCGGTGACATCCAGCGTGACCAGGTCCATCGAAACCCGCCCGACCAGCGGCACTTCGCGCCCGGCGACGCGCGCCACGCCGATGCTGCTCAGACTGCGCAAATAGCCGTCGGCATAACCGACCGGGATGGTCGCGATACGCTGGTTCTGGCGCGCGCGATAGGTGGCGCCGTAGCCGACGGGGTCTCCCGCCTTGATCTCGCGGATCTGGATGATGCGCGCATGCAGCCTGACAGCCGGCTGCATCGGATTCTCGCGGCCCGGCGTCGGGTTCCCGCCATAGACCGCGTAACCGGGCCGGGCGAGGTCGAAGTGATACTCCGACCCTAGGAAGATGCCTGAGGAGTTGGCCAGGCTCGCCGGCGCCTTCGGCAGGCGGGCGAGCGCATCGCGGAAGATGTGGAGCTGTTCTGTGTTCAGAGGGTGGTCGTGCTCGTCGGCGCAGGCCAGGTGGCTGGCGTAATAGGTAACGTCGATCCCGTCCAGGAGCTCAGGGCGCTCAGCCAGCTTGTCGACCTCATAGGGCGGCAGCCCCAGACGCGCCATGCCGGTATCCAGGTGGATCATGGCCTTCAGCTTGCGTTCTTCGCTGCGCGCCGTCGCCGCCCAGTGCTCGATTTGGCCGAGATCGTTCAGCACCGGGATCAGGTCGTTGTCCAGAAAGACCTTGTCGGTGCCGACGGTGAGCCCATTCAGAACAAAGGCGTGACAATCCGGCAGCAGCTTCTTCAGCTTCATGGCGCCGAACGTATTGGCGGTGAAGAAATGGCGGCAGCCGGCCTCATAGAGCGCCGGCGCGACACGGTTCAGGCCCAACCCGTAAGCGTTCGCCTTGACCATGCCGGCGCACAGGCCAGGCGCCACACGCTCGCTCAACTGGCGCCAATTGGCGGCCAGCGCATCCAGGTCGATAATCAGTTCGGTGGCAGCGCGCTCAATGTGGTCCGTCGTCAGGTGAATAACGGGTCTCCAGATCCGTGTACTTGGTGGTCGCGCCGTCAAAGTAGACCTCGACGTCGCCGGTGGCGCCGTGGCGTTGTTTGGCGAT